>CANHUG010000230.1 GCA_947462995.1 Verrucomicrobiales bacterium
AGCGGGATTTTTGTGAGGGCTTCCTGGACGCGGCTTTCGCCGAAGACCGTTTGGCCTGTGGCGATGGCGGTGGCGATGGCTTCTGGGGGGAAGGTTTTGGAGACCGCGCAGAGCGTGACGGCGTCAGGGGAGCGGCCGGAGAGGAGGGCGGCGGCGGCGAGGCGTTGGCGGAGGGCGGCGAGGCGATCGGCGATGGGGGCCGTGGTCATGAGGAAGGAGGGCGGCGGAAGAAGGCGGCGGCGGTGGCGGAGGTGGAAGCGGCGAGGGCTTCGAGGGATGAGCCGCGGAGGGCGGCGATGTGTGAGGCGGTGAGACTGAGGAACGCGGGTTCGTTGCGTTTGCCGCGATGGGGGACCGGGGGGAGATAGGGGCAATCGGTTTCGAGCATGAACGAGCCGTCTGGTGCGTTTGTGGCGGCGGCTGCGGCGTCCGGGGCTTTGGGGTAGGTGACGACCCCGCCGAAGCTGATGAGGTGGCCTGCGGCGATCATGGGGGCGGCGGTTTCCCATGGGTGGAGCCAGCAGTGGAAGACACAGCGGAGTTTTCCGTGCCACGGGGTGACGCGGGCGCGGATGGCGTCCCAGCAGGCGAGGCCGGAGCGGTCGCGCTGGTGGACGACGACATTGAGACGGGCATCTGCGGCGAGGGCGAGCTGGGCTTCGAAGAAGGCGGCCTGGCGGTCGTGGTAGGCGGATTCGGACCAGCCGTCGGGTGGCGGGTGGTAGAAGTCCATGCCGGTTTCGCCGATGCCGACGCAGCGCGGGTGAGAGGCGAGGGCGCGGAGCTGGTCGAGCCAGTCGGAGTCGGTGACTTCGGTGACGTAGGTGGGGTGGACGCCGACGGTGGCGTCGATGGCTGGGTGTTGTTCGGCGAGCTGGAGGCAGGCGCGGCTGGAGACGAGGTCGCAGCCGATGGCGATGATGCGGGAGATGCCAGCGGCGGCGGCGCGAGAGAGGACGGCGTCGAGGTCCGCGCGGAGGGCTGAGGAATCGAGGTGGGCGTGGGAGTCGGTGAGCATGCCTTGGTTAGAGGGCCTTGGCGGCGTCCTGGTCTTCTGGGAGCGGGAGGCCTTTGGTTTCCGGGAGGAAGCGGACGGCGACGATGCCGACGATGAAGACGAGACTCATCCAGCAGCAGGCTTCGCGGAAGCCCTGGAGTTTGGCGGCGGCTTTTTCGGTGTCGAGGGCGGCGGCGGCGACGGCTGGGGTGAGCCAGACGGAGAGTTGGCCGAGAGAGTAGGGGCCTGCGGCGGCGAGGAAGCGGCCGACATTGTAGCAGAAGCTAGTGCCGGTGGAGCGGAGGGAGACCGGGAAGAGTTCGGGGAGGTAGATGGCGTAGCCTGCGAAGACGGACATCTGGCAGAAGCCCATGATGGGGATCATCCAGAAGATGTCGGAGCGCTGGTTGAGGAAGCGGAAGGTGAACCATGTGCTGATGAGCGCGGCGAGGAAGGCGACGGAGAGGACGGGTTTGCGGCCGAAGCGTGCGGCGAGGCGTGTGAACGTCATCATGCCGAGGAAGGCGCCGACGTTCTGCATCATGAGGTTGACGCCTTTCCAGATGGTGGTGTTGCCGGGGATGAGTTCTTTGGCGACTCCTTCCTCGCGGAGGGCGCGGCCGATGACATCGCTGATGAGTTCGGGGGAGAAGAAGCCGATGCCCCAGACCCCGACGACGCCGGCGACGCACATGAAGAGGGCGGGGATGGCGCGGGAGCGCCAGCGAGGGTTGCCGAGGAGAGCGGAGTAGCTGCCGAACTGGGTGCCGCTGGCTTTGCTGGCGGCCTTGGCCTTGATCCATTTTTCGGGTTCCTTGAGACGGACCTGGATGAAGACGCAGAGGAAAGCGGGGAGTGCGCCGATGAGGAAGAGCTTGCTCCATGCGGAGCCTGGGGTGATGCGGCCGAGTTCGAGGTAGCCGACGCAGATGGCGATGAGGGAAGCGGTGACATTGCCGACGGCGGAGAGGGCCTGGAGGAGACCGAGGGCGGAGGGCCGGGCTTTGTCGGGGAGGGAATCGGCGACGAGGGCGACGGAGAGGCCGAAGACACCGCCGACGCCGAGGCCGGTGATGAAGCGGTAGATGGCGAAGTCGGTGAAGCCGGTGGAGAAGGCGGAGAGGCCGGTGCAGAGCGAGTAGATGAGGACGGTGAACGTGAGGGTTTTGGCACGTCCGATGCGGTCGCCGACGGCGCCGAAGATGAGACCGCCCATGGCCCATCCTGCGACGAAGATGGCGGTGGCGTAGCCGCCGAAGAGTTTGGGGTCCTGGCCGGGTTTGAGGAGCGCCTTCATGGCGTCCGGGCGAGCGAGGTTGAAGAGTTGCTGGTCGAGGCAGTCGAACATCCATGCGAGGGAGGCCATGGTGAAGACGAACCAGTGTTCCCTGTTGAGGAGTTTATACCATGGGGTGTCTGGGGAATTTGACATGGGAGTGGGCGGGAAAGGGGCGGGGACGGAAAGGGGTGGAGGGGCGGGCGCATTCGAGCGCACCGAGGGGTGAATGGCCAGGGATTTTTCCGGGGGAGACGCGGAAGGGAGGTTACGGAGGGGAGATGCGGGGTTGGTGGTGATTGAAGAGCGAGCGGCCTTCGAGGAGATTGATGATGTTGTCTGCGGTGGAGATGGCGAGGGAGCTGAAGAAGAGTCCCCAGCAGCCGAGGAGGGCGGCGAGTTTGAGTTTGAGGAGGGTGAGGGGCGGGTGGAGTTCGGAGATGAAGAGGGCGGTGAGGCCGAGGAGGAGGAGGAAGACGAGTGCGGCGAGGGGGTAGTAGTAGAGGAGGACGGTGTCGCGCATGCCGAGGGAGTAGCCGCCGGCGTTGGTCCAGAAGGAATTGCTTTCGCGGAGGGAGGAGAACCAGATGAGGATGGATTCGGGGATGGCGGTGAAGAGTGCGGCGGAGAGGAAGACGACGGCGTCGAGGGTGCCGCGCGGGGAGGCTGGGGGATGCTGGTGCATGGGGAGCGCGCGGGCGGGGTCAGTTGAGCCCGGTGACGCGGCGCACGACGTGGTTTTCGCTGTCGCCGATGTAGAGACTGCCGTCTTTGTCGATGAAGACCCCGTGGGGGCGTGCGAGTTGGGTTTGGAGAGGGTTGGGGGATGATGCGTTGCCTTTGGATCCGGTGCCGGCGACGACGGAGATGAGGCCGGTGGCGGGGTCGATGACGCGGATGGAGTGGC
Source organism: Verrucomicrobiales bacterium (assembly GCA_947462995.1). Classification (GTDB taxonomy): domain Bacteria; phylum Verrucomicrobiota; class Verrucomicrobiia; order Verrucomicrobiales; family V1-33; genus V1-33. The sequence continues at coordinate 3,181 of CANHUG010000230.1, forward strand.
TTTCGGTGTCGGCGATGTAGATGCGGCCGAGGGAGTCGGAGGCGAGGCCTTTGGGGCCGGAGAGGGAGGCGGCGGAGGCTGGGCCGCCGTTGCCTGAGAAGCCGGGTTTGCCGGTGCCTGCGACGCGGTGGAGGATGCGGTCGGAGAGACTGGCGCGGAAGATGGTGTGGCCGTCGCGGAGGGCGAGCCAGAGATTGCCTTTGGGGTCGAAGGTGATGGTGCGGGGGCCGTGGAGGGGAGTGGCAGGGGAGAGCGGGGCGCCGTCGGGGGTGGGGGCTTTGGCGCCGTTGCCGCAGAGGGTGGTGATGATGCGGGATTTGAGGTCGATGGAGCGGACGCGCTGATTGCCGATGTCGCAGATGAGGAGCGAGCGGTTGTCTGGGGAGAATTCGATGGCGATGGGGTCGTGGAGGGCGGCGGAGGTGGCTGGGCCGCCGTCGCCGGAGAAGCCTGGTTTGCCGGTGCCTGCGAAGGTGGAGATGGTGCCGTTGGACATGTCGACGCGCCGGATGGTGTGGGTGGACATGTCGGAGATGTAGAGGGCGCCGTCGGGGCCGAAGCGGATTTCGTGGGGTTTGTTGAGTTGGGCGGAGGTGGCTGGGCCGCCGTCGCCGGAGAAGCCTGGTTTGCCGGTGCCTGCGATGGTGGAGATGGAGCCATCGGCGGCGATGCGGCGGACGGCGTGGCCGTTGAATTCGCAGACGTAGAGGAGCCCGTCGGGGCCGCGGGTGATGCCGAAGGGGTCGTGGAGGGAGGCGGAGGTGGCGGGGCCGTTGTCGCCGGCGGTGGCGGGTTTGCCGTTGCCGGCGATGGTGGTGATTTCGGCGGCGCGGGAGGGGGCGGCGAGGCAGGTGAGGGTGAGGAGGATGGCGGAGGGGAGGAGACGGGACATGGGGAGAGGGGAGGTTAGGATTGGATCAGTACCATGGGCGGGTGCGGACCTCGATGCCGAGGTCAGTGCTGACGAGGTCTTCGAAGAGACGGAGGTCGGCGAGGGAATTGTCCTGATTGCGGTAGTGATAGGGGTAGATGATGCGTGGTCGGAAGGCGCGGACGACGGAGACGGCGCTGGAGACGTTCATGGTGAAGGGGATGTTCATGCAGAGGAAGGCGGCGTCGATGTTGGTGAGGGCGCGGGTTTCGGGGATGTCTCCGGTGTCGCCGCTGAAGTAGAGTCGGGTGCCGGCGATGGTGAGGACGTAGCCGTTGCCGGAGCCGACGGGGTGGTTGGAGTTGTAGGCGGGGATGGCGCTGATGGAGAAGCCGCGGATGGAGGCGGAAGTGTTATTGGCCATGATGGTGGTGAGCGGGCGGAGGGTGGAATTCATGGCGTTGGCGACGGCCTGGGGGGCGAAGATGGCGCAGCCTGAGGTGTTGCGGATGGAGGAGACGGTGGAACTGCTCCAGTGGTCGCTGTGGCTGTGGGAGATGATGATGACATCGGCCTTGGGGAGCGTGGAGTAGAGGGAGGTGGCGCCGACGGGGTCGCAGTAGATGGCGATGTTCTTCCACTGGAGGAGGAAGGAGGCGTGGTTGATGGGGCGGATGAGGATATCGCCGTCGGAGGAGGGGAGGTGATCGCCGGTGAGAGCGCCCTGGGGGGCTGGGGTGAAGCGGTAGTGGCGGGAGGGGTGGTAGATGGCGGCGCTGTCGCGGTGCTGGATGGAGGAGTTGGTGGCGGTGGTGGTGGCGAGGGGTTGCCAGTTGAGGAGGTTGGTGCTGGTTTCGAGGCGGAGGGTGGTGCCCGGGGACGATGGAATGGAGACGAGCATGTCGCCGTCTGGCTGGCGGGAGATGGTGGGTTGGGGGGATGAGTCGTCGGCGGCGAGCCATGACCAGCCGAGGAGGGCGGCGGGGAGGGCGGCGCAGACGTAGCGGAGCGGGAGCATGTGATTTGGAGCGGGTCATGTTATTTTCACGCATGGGGAGAGGTCCGTGGAAGCGCGAAGCATTCCGCTTTTCCGGAGAGGAGGAGCGGGTTTGGTGGGGGGATGAACCGTACTGCTATCGCGATTGCTGCGCATCCTGACGACATTGAGTTTCACATGGCGGGGACCCTGCTGCAGTTGCGGCGGGCGGGATGGGAGATTCACTGTTTCAATCTGTCATCGGGGTCATTGGGGAGCACGGTGATGACGAAGGCGAAGACGCGGAAGGTGCGGCGCGGGGAGGCGAAGGAGGCGGCGAGGCTGATGGGAGCGGGGTGGCATCCTCCGATTTCGCATGATCTGGAGATTGCGTATACGGTGGCGAATGTGAGGCGGGTGGCGGCGGTGATCCGGGAGGTGAATCCGGGGGTGGTGCTGACGCATCCGCCGGTGGATTACATGGAGGACCACACGGAGACGTGCCGGTTGGCGGTGACGGCTGCGTTTGCGAAGGGCTTTCCGAATTACCGGACGACGCCGCCGCGGGTGCCTGCGGAGGGGGAGGTGACCCTGTATCACTGCATGCCGCACATGCTTTCGGACACGTACGGGCGGCGGGTGTATCCTGAGGCGTGGGTGGATGTGACGGGGGTGATGGAGGAGAAGACGGCGGCGCTGGCGGCGCATCAGAGCCAGAAGCAGTGGCTGGATGAGACGCAGGGGATGGATTCGTATCTGAAGATCATGCAGGGGTTCTGCGAGACGATGGGGAAGGAGTCGGGGAAATTCCGGTGGGCGGAGGGGTGGCGGCGGCATCTGCATGCGGGGTATTGCCGGGAAGGGGCGGATCCGCTGCGGGACGCGCTGGGGAAGGCGCACCGGTACAATGAGGCGTGGGGTCGGGAATGAGGGGTGGATGAAGGGCGGAAGGGGAGGTAAAGGAGGAGGGTTGAGGGGGGATGGGGCGGAGGAATCGGGGTGACGCACTTGCCTTCCGCGGCGGGCGGATTAGCTGAGGGGATGGCCCTTGCGCTCCCCGATCAGTTTGTCCATTTGCACCTGCACACCGAGTATTCGACGCTGGACGGGGCGTGCCGGATTGACGACGTGGTGAAGAAGGCGGCGAAGCTGGGGATGCCAGCGGTGGCGATGACGGATCACGGGAATCTGTTCGGGGCGATTGATTTTTATCAGGCGGCGAAGAAGGCGGGGGTGAAGCCGATCATCGGGTGCGAGTTGTATGTTTGCG
>CANHUG010000231.1 GCA_947462995.1 Verrucomicrobiales bacterium
CAACTCCATCGGCACCTCAGGCATCGTCCTCGCCACCTTCACCAGTTCCCGCACCACTTCCTCCACTCCAGTCTCACCAAGCGCCGCCTCCGCCGCACTCGCCAAACCCGCCAGCGGAGCCGTCCTCCGGTAAGCCACCGGCGGATCCGCCGTCTGCGCACCCGCCACCAGCACTCCAGCCAATCCTGTCAACAATACCGTCCCGACGCGTTGCATGCCCTCTTCAGATTACAGGTTCAGACCGATCCCTCGGAATAACGCAGAAATGCCGCCCGGCGCTTCCGGTACGCCGCCAACCCCTCTTCCCACGTCGCCATCACCTCCGCCGCAGACGCCCCCCGCTTCAACGCCGCCAGCGATGGCTCATGAGCCAGCAACCGATTCAGCGGATCAGCATCAAACGCCTTCCCATGCTGCGCCACCAGCGCCGCCGCCAGCGTCATCCCCACCGTCACCGACGGCAGCACCTCCGCATCCCGCACCGTCAATCGCACTCCCTGACATGTCTCCCCCTTGAACACACTCGCCGTCGGCCGGAACTCCGCCGCCTTCACCCCCAACCCCGGAATCCCCGCCGCCTCCACAGCCTTCGCCAGCGCCACCCCGTTCATCCACGGCGCTCCAAACAACTGAAACGGCGTCTCCGTCCCCCGCCCCACCGACACCTTGCAGAACTCCAGCAGCCCCACCCCCGGATACAGCACCGCCGCCTCCGCACTCCTCATGTTAGGCGATGGATTCACCCACGGCAGTCCCGTCTCCCCGTAAAACTCCCCGCGCTGCCAGCCCTTCACAGGCACCACCTCCACCTTCAGATCCAGCCCCAGCTCCTTCTGAAACATCAGCGCCAGCTCACCCGCCGTCATCCCATGCCGCACCGGAATCGGATGACACGCCGTGAAACTCAGCTTCCCCGTCGCCACCGGCCCCTCAACCCTCACCCCGCCCACCGGATTCACCCGGTCCAGCACCACAAACCTCATCCCCCGCCCCGACGCCGCCTGCATGCTCTCCAGCATCGTCGCAATGTACGTGTAAAACCGGCACCCGATGTCCTGAATGTCAAACACCAGCGTGTCCATCCCCTTCAACTGCTCCACACTCGGCCGCCGCCGCTTCCCGTACAGACTGTACACCGGCAACCCCGTCGCCTTGTCCTCACTGTCGCCTATCCCCTCACGGTCCTCCGTCCCCCGAATCCCATGCTCCGGACTGAACAACGCCAGCAACTTCATCCCCTCGGCCTTCGCCAGCAGATCAATGCTCGACTTCCCCTCAAGATCCCGCCCCGTGTGATTCGTGATCAACCCGGCCTTCACCCCTGACAACTCCCGGAACCCGGACGCCACTAACCCATCCAGTCCCGGCACTACCCGCCCTCGCCGGCTCACCAGCCGCGTTCCCGCCGGCCGCTCCACCCACGCCGTCCGCTTCCGCTTCAATCCCATCGCCTCCGCCGCCAGGGTCCCGAACTGCCACCTCAACTCCTTCACCCCGGTCCCTTCCCTCGGATGATTTCGATTTGTTAGCAGAATCACAAACGCATCCGCATCCGGATCAATCCAGAACGCTGTCCCCGTCCACCCGGTGTGGCCATACGACCGCGGCCCGAAACACTCTCCCTTCGGATCCGCATAACGGCTCGCATTGTCGAACCCGTTCGTCCGCATCGTCCCGTCCGCCAGCTTCACCGGCGCAGTCATCAACCGCACCATCTTCGCCGTCATCACCCGCCGCCCCGCCGCACTCGTCCCCCCGGCCAGCAGCATCCGGCAATACTTCGCCAGATCCGCCGCCGTCGTGAACAACCCCGCATGCCCCGTCACCCCGCCCATCACCCGGCTCGTCGGATCATGCACCACCCCATGCACCAGCCCCGCCGCCTCCCGCGTCGTCGGCGCGATCCTCCCCACCTTCGATTTGTCAGGACGGAACCCAGTGTCCTTCATCCCCAATGGCCGGAAAATCCGCGCCGTCGCAAAAGCATCCAGCGTCATCCCGCTCATCCGCCTCACCACCTCACCCAGCAGAATGAAATTGATGTCGCTGTACAGAAACTTCGTCCCCGGCACATTGATCAGCGGCTCCGCCACCGCCCGCCGGATCCCTTCCTCATACCCGCCCCACGCCGGCTCACTCCGCGGAATCCCGCTCCGCGTCCCGCTCGTGTGCGTCAGCAGATGCCGGATCGTCAGCAGTTCCTTCCCGCCTCCCGTAAACTCCGGAATCACCGCCGATACCTTCGTGTCCAGCGTCAGCTTCCCATCCTGAATCAGCAGAAACACCGACGGCGCCGTCGCCACCACCTTCGTCAGCGACGCCGCATCAAACACCGTATCCACCTTCATCACCGCCACCTCCGGATCAATCATCCTGCTCCCCGTCGCCCCGCTCCGCGATACCCCGTTCCGCTCCAGCCACCACACCGCCCCAGGCACCAGCTTCGCCGCCACCGCGTCATCCAGCGCCTTCACCGCCACCGCCAACCCAGCCTCATCAAACACCGCCCGCCCCCGCGCCTCCACACTCCCCGGCACCAACGCCCCAGCCGCCAGCCACGCCGTGCGCTTCATCAGCCGCCGCCGGCTCGTCAGTGTGTCATCAGGTGATTCCATGCGTGCAGTCTCTAGGTTCAATGCTCCACGACTTCTCACCGCATTTCCCCATCCTGTCCACCACAGCCATGCCTCTGAAAGGCACCCGCCGCATCCCCGTAATCGCTCCATGCCCCGGGCCCTCTGCCTCCTCCTCTTCCTCCACGCCGCCGCACACGCCGCCGTCCCGGACGTCATCGACTTCAATTTCCACGTCAAACCCATCCTCAGCGACCGCTGCTTCCTCTGCCACGGCCCAGACGACAGAAACCGGAAAGCCAAACTCCGCCTCGACTCCCGCACCGACGCCTTCCGATCAGCCCCCGACGCCGGCCCGGATTGGCAGATCATCAAACCCGGCAACCCAGCCCTCAGCTCCCTCATCGCTCGCATCGATTCCTCCGACCCGGACGAAATCATGCCGCCGCCCGACTCCCACCTCTCCCTCTCCCCCGACGAACGCGAAATCCTCCGCCGCTGGATCGCCGACGGTGCCACATGGCAGGACCACTGGTCCTTCCTTCCTATCAAATCCTCCCCGCCACCGCCCACCCCTGACGGCGGGAACTTCATCGACGCCTTCGTCTCCGCCCAACTCCTCAAATCCGGCCGCTCTCTCCGCCCAGCCGCACCCCCGGAACGTCTCCTCCGCCGCGCCTCCCTCGCCCTCACCGGCCTCCCCCCATCCGACGAATCCCGCGCCGCCCTCGCCGCCAATCCCTCCCCCGCCTCCCTCACCGTCGCCGTCGACCAACTCCTCGCCTCCCCTGCCTACGGCGAACGCATGGCCGCCGACTGGTGCGACATCGCTCGCTACGCCGATACCTTCGGCTACCAGACCGACCGCCACCGCGATGTCTGGCCATGGCGCGACTGGGTCATCCGCGCCTTCAACGACAATCTCCCCTACGACCAGTTCATCACATGGCAGATCGCCGGCGATCTCCTCGAAAACCCCACCCGCGACCAGCGCATCGCTACCGCCTTCAACCGGCTCCACCGCCAGACCAACGAAGGCGGCAGCGTCGAAGAAGAATTCCGCGTCGAATACGTCAACGACCGCGTCACCACCTTCGGCACCGCCTTCCTCGGCCTCACCCTCGAATGCAGTCGCTGCCACGACCACAAATACGACCCGGTCTCCATGCGCGACTTCTACAGTCTCGCCTCAGTCTTCCAGAACATCGACGAAAGCGGGCTCTACTCCCACTTCACCGACGACACCCCGACTCCCGCCCTTCCCCTAACGACTCCTGATCAGGACCAGCAGCTCGCCGCCCTGACCGAAAAAGCCGCCGCCGCCGAAGCCGCCCTCTTCGCCCTCCGCACGTCCCGTCGCCCCGCCTTCGAAACATGGGCCCGCTCTCTCCCCTCGCCTCTCCCCTCTCCCGACGAACTCGCACGCTTCCAGTTCGAGTCCCTCACCGCTAACGACATCAAGGCGGACGACCCCGCCCAGCCCTTCGAAAACCCTCAGCTCACCGACGGCCCCCACGGCAAAGCCCTCGCCCTTGACGGCGAAAACGGCGTCAATCTCAACGCCGGCGGCAACTTCACCCGCGAACAACCGTTCTCCATCTCCCTCTGGCTCCGCACGCCGGACACCAAAGACCGCGCCGTCGTCTTCCACCGCAGCCGCGCATGGACCGACTCCGCCAGCCGCGGCTACCAGCTCCTCATCGAAGACGGCCATCTCAGCGCCGCCCTCATCCACTTCTGGCCCGGCAACGCCGTCGCCATCCGCGCCAAAGACCCGCTCCCCGTCGCCCAGTGGACCCACGTCACCATGACCAGCGACGGCTCCGGCAAGGCCAAGGGCCTCCAGCTCTTCATCAACGGTCTCCCCGCCGCCTGCGACACCGTCCGCGACCACCTCACCCGCAACGCCCACGGCGGTGAAGCCTCCCAAATCACCATCGGCCAGCGCTTCCGCGACCGCGGCTTCAAAGGCGGCCACGTCGACGACTTCCGCGTCTTCTCCCGCGCCCTCACCCCTCCAGAAGCCGCGCAACTCGCCGGGCTCCCCGCCCCCACCGACCCCGACGCCCTCTTCTCCTACTGGCTCAGCGCCCTCGACCCGGAATCCCGCGCCGCCGCCACCAACCTCCAGCAGGCCCGCGCCGCCCTCCACGCCCTCCAGGACTCCATCCCCTCCCTCATGGTCATGGAGGAAATGCCCCAGCCCAAACCCGCCCGTCTCCTCCAGCGCGGCGCTTACGACGCCCCCGGCGATCCCGTCTCCGCAGGCGTCCCCGCCGCCATCCTCCCCTTCAACCCCGCCTTCCCAGCCAATCGCCTCGGTCTCGCCAAATGGACCACCGACCCACGCCACCCGCTCACCGCCCGCGTCATCGTCAACCGTCTCTGGGCCCAGATGTTCGGCCGCGGTCTCGTCCACACCGTCGATGACTTCGGCAATCAGGGCTCGCTCCCCAGCCACCCGGAACTCCTCGACGCCCTCGCCAGCCACTTCATCTCCTCAGGCTGGAACGTCAAAAGTCTCCTCCGCTCCATCGCCCTCAGCCGCACCTTCGCCCAGGAAAGCAGCGGCGACCGCGACAGCTTCCTCACCGACCCTGACAACATCGCCCTCGCCCGCGGCCCACGCTTCCGCCTCCCCGCCGAAATGATCCGCGACTCCGCCCTCTCCGCCTCCGGCCTCCTCGTCTCCAGAACCGGCGGCCCCTCCGTCAAACCCTATCAACCACCAGGCATCTGGGAGGAAAAAGGCGGCGGCTGGTCCTACCACCGCGACAACGGCGACGGGCTCTACCGCCGCAGTCTCTACACCTACTGGAAACGCACCGCCCCACCCCCGGCCATGGAAACCTTCGACGCCGCCAAACGCGAGGTCTGCGTCGCCCGCCGCCAGATCACCGCCACTCCCCTTCAGGCCCTCGTCCTCCTCAATGACGAACAATTCCTCGAAGCCGCACGCGTCCTCGCAGAATCCCTCCTCACATCTCACAGCCCCGACAACCACGCACCCCTCGCCGCCGCAGCCTTCTCCCGCTGTCTCGGCCGTCTCCCCGACGCCCGCGAATCCGCCCTCCTCGCCTCGCTCCTCTCCGACCAACTCGCCCACTACCGCTCACACCCCGCCGACGCCGCCAAACTCCTCAAATCCGGCGCCCGCCCGCCAGCCGCCAACCTCGACCCCGCTGCCGTCGCCGCCGTCACCACGCTCGTCAGCACGCTCTTCAATCACGACGAGTTCGTCACGCTCCGCTGACCGCACGCGCCCTGCCAAGGCCCGTCATTCCCCACCCAGCCTCACCGGCTCAAATCCCCCTGCCGCAGCAGGCGGAACCCGTGGTTCTGCATCACCGCAGCCCCAAACTCCAGATCCTCCAGATGCAGCACCAGCGCCGACAACCCGCCCGGGTGCACCAGCAGCGGATACGAAAAGTGAATGTTCGTCTCCGCCTGCAAAAACGCCGTCAGACACTGGCTCAACCCCGGCGCTCCATCCTTCAGCTGCACCACCAGCACATCACAGCACCCGAACGGAATCCCCCGCTCCATGAACAAGGTCTCCACCGTCTCCGGATCACTCACCACCAGCCGCGCCACCGTCACATCCACCGAATCCTGCAGGCTCAGCGCTAACACCATCACATGCGCATCCTCCAGCAGCCGCACCACACTCAGCAGCGCTCCCGCTCGGTTGATGA
>CANHUG010000232.1 GCA_947462995.1 Verrucomicrobiales bacterium
CACCTTGTGAGGCAGGCGGTGGAGCTTGGTGCGGACATCATCAAGGCGGATCCGACGGATGATGTGAGTGTGTATCACAAGGTGGTGGAGACGGCGGCGGGGATTCCGGTGCTGGTGCGCGGGGGTGGTCGGGTGAGTGACCGGGAGATTCTGGAGCGGACGGAAGGGTTGCTGGAGCAGGGGGCTGCTGGGATTGTGTATGGCCGCAATGTGATTCAGCATCCATCGCCGCGCGGGATCACGCGTGCGCTGATGGCGATGGTCCATGACGGGGCATCGGTGGAGAGTGCACTTGCCATGGTGACAGCATGACATTGCCGGAGGTGATGACGCGGCTGGCCGCGCTGGGGACGGAGCAGACGAAGAAGACGCTGATGCGTCATGGTGCGCCGGAGCCACTTGCGGGGGTCCGGGTGGCTGATCTGCAGCCATTGCGGAAGCAATTGAAGGGGAAGCAGGAGCTGGCGATGGAGCTTTATGCGACCGGGCATTCGGATGCGATGTATCTGGCAGGCCTGATTGCGGACGGGGCGAAGATGACGGTGTCGGAGCTGGATGCGTGGGCGGCGGGAGCGAAGTGGCATCTGCATGCTGGGACGACGGTGCCGAGTGTGGCGGCGGAGCACCCTGAGGGGATGGCGTGTGCGGAGCGCTGGATTGCGTCTGCGGATGCGATGGTGGCGACGTCCGGGTGGTCGACGCTGGCGGCATTGGTTTCGACGGTGCCGGATGATGCGTTGCCGGTGCAGCGGCTGAAGGACTTGCTGGACCGGGCGGTGCGGGCGCTGCCGAAGGCTCCGGACCGGGTGCGTTATGCGATGAACGGGTATGTGATTGCGTGCGGGGCGTATTGCGAGCCTGCGGCGTCGCATGCGCTCGGGGTGGCGCGGGCGATCGGGAAGGTGAAGGTCGATATGGGGCGGACGGCGTGCAAGGTTCCGGATGCGGAGGATTACATTGCGCGGAGCCGGAGGGACGGGAAGGCGGCGCCGAAGCGCAAGACGGTGAGGTGTTAGTGCTGTTTTGAAGCGGTGGCGGCCTGCCATGCGGGCCAGCCGCCGTGGAGGACGTGGACCTCGCGGTCGCCGATGGGGACCTCGTAGCGGAGGCGGTTGCGGACGGCTTTACTGGCGGCGCATTTCTGGGCGTCGCAGTAGATGACGAGCGGGCGTCTGGCGTCGTCGGCGTCGAGGATTTTGATGAAGGGGAACATGAGGTCCGACCATTCCTGGTCGGTGAGTCGGATAGCGCCGGGGATGTGGGCGAGGGCGAACTGGGAATTGGAGCGAGCGTCGACCCAGATGACGCCGCGGGATTTTTCGAGGGCGAGGGCGTCGTCGACGGAGATTTCGTCAGGGTCGGCGGATTCTGCGGTGAGGTAGAGGGCGGGGCGTTCCGGGTGGAACTGCCATGTGAGGCCAGCGGCGGCGGCGGCGAGGCTGAGGAGGATGGCGGCCTGAGCGGCGGCGCGTGGGATCATGGAGGGGTGGCGGGAGCGGCGGGTTGCGGGCGGGCGACGTTGAAGAAGAGGAGTTTTTTGCGGTAGCGCTCCCATGGGGCGTCGGTTTCGACGCGGAGCATGCCGAGCATGGGTTCGGCGGTGGACTGAGGTGTCAGGGTGATGATGTATTCACGGCCTGGGGTGACCTCGCGTGCGGCGGCGAGCATCTGGTCGCGGGAGGAGACCGTGTTGGTGATACGGATGGGTTGATCGCCGAGGATGCGGATGCGGATTTCCTTGGGATCGGGGGCGTCGCCGACGGACCATTTGAGGGTGGGTGGGACGGCTTCGTAGAGGAGCGGGATGGTGACGGCGAGAGTGAGTTGGGTTTCGCCGGCGGGGGAGGAATCGGTGGTGACGCCGATGGATTTTTCGATTTCGCCTTCGAAGCTGCCGAGGTCGAAGACGGCGTCGATGGTGCCTGACTGACCGGGTTGGTACTCGCGGCGGCCGTCGTTGGTATTGACGCTGAGGCAGGAGCAGTAGGCGCGGATGTCGGTGATGTTGACTGCGGTGGGGCCGGTGATTTTGAACGGGAAGGAGCCGCGGACCTGGGATTCCGAGTGTGCGGCGGTGATGCTGAGTCGGGGTTTTTCGAACGTGATGCTGCCGACGACGATGGGAGGGGCGTCGGGTGGCGGGGTGGTGGCGGGGGAGGCCGGGGTGTCGGCCTGGGCTGGTCGCGGTTGGGGGGGAGGCGGTGGTGGTGAGGGGGCGCGACCGCAGTTGGAGAGACCCGGGAGTGCGCCCGCGATAATGATTGCCCGCAGCGAAGGAGACGACATACGGTTGGGACGATAATGCTCCGTGGCGGAGCGCCAACCTGAATTCCATGATGAAGCGAACAGTGATTTCTGCGGTGCTCGGCCTGACGATGCTGGGTGGGGATGTTGAATCGGCCGGGGTGCCGGCGGATGTGCGGAGCGGGCCGCTGAAGGATTTGAATGGGTATTTCCCGTTTGATGTGCCGGGATCGACGGAGGCATGGGCGAAGCGGTCGGCGGTGTTGCGGTTGCAGACGCAGGTGGCGCTGGGGTTGCATCCGATGCCGGAGAAGACCCCGTTGAAGGCGGTGATTCACGGGAAGGTGGCCGGGGATGGGTTCACGGTGGAGAAGGTGATCTTCGAGTCGTTTCCCGGGTATTATGTGACTGGGAGCCTGTATCGGCCGTCGGTGCCGGTGGCGGGGAAAGCGCCTGCGGTGCTGTGTCCGCACGGGCATTGGAACAACGGACGGTTTCTGAGTGAGAGCGAGGCGGATGTGGCGACGGCGATCCGGACGGGAGCGGAGATGCAGGCGGATGCTGGGCGGAGTCCGCTGCAGGCGCGGTCGATCGGGCTGGCGCGGATGGGGTGCACGGTGTTCTTCTATGACATGATAGGGTATGCGGACAGCGTGCAGGTGAGTTATGAACTGGCGCACCGGTTCAAGCAGCAGCGGGCGGAGATGAATGCGGGGGAGGGGTGGGGATTTTTCAGCCCGCAGGCGGAAGGGCATCTGCAGAGCATCATGGGATTGCAGACGTGGAACAGCATCCGGGCGCTGGATTTTGTGGAGGGATTGCCGGAGGTGGATGCGGCGAGGATCGGGGTGACGGGGGCGAGTGGCGGCGGGACGCAGACGTTTGTGCTAGCGGCGATTGATGCGCGTCCGGCGGCGATTTTTCCATGTGTGATGGTATCGACGGCGATGCAGGGCGGTTGCACGTGCGAGAATGCGAGTCTGCTGCGGATCGGGACGGGGAATGTGGAGCTGGCGGGGTTGTTTGCGCCGAAGCCGATGGGCATGACGGCGGCGAATGACTGGACGAAGGAGATGAAGACGAAGGGATTGCCGGAGCTGCAGCGGCTGTATGGTCTGTTAGGCAAACCGGAGAATGTGATGCTGCATGACCGGACGGAGTTTCCGCATAATTACAATCTGCCGAGCCGGATGGCGATGTACCGGTGGTTTGAGAAGCATTTGAAGACCCCTCGGCCTGCGCCGGAGCAGGAGGGGGCGTTCACGTATCTGACAAAAGAGCAGTTGAGTGTGTGGAATGGGGAGCATCCTGCGCCGGCGGCTGGGGATCCGGAGCTGGAGCGTCGTGTGCTGCGGCATTGGAGTGAAGATGCGAGCCGTCAGATCGGGGTGAAGCCGTCGCTGGTGGACGAGGCGCTGCCGGTGCTGGCGGGGCGGTCGTGGGGTGAGGCGGGGGTGTGCCGGTGGGAGGTCGGGGAACGGGTGCAGCGGAGCGGATGGCTGGAGATGAAGGGGTGGATTGAGAACACGGCGCACCGAGAGGCCGTGGCGGCGACGTTTCTTTATCCTGATCAATGGAATGGATCGGTGGTGGTGCTGCTTCAGGATGGGGATGTGGGAGCGGAGGCGGTGGTGCGGAGCGGCGCGGCGGTGTGTCTGCCGGTGTTGTTCAGCGAGCCGTCACCGGGGACGCCAGCGCGGGCGCGGCATGTGGAGGGCGACCGGGATTTTGCGGGCTACACGCACGGGTACAACGATGGCGTGATCAAGCGGCGGGCGCACGACGTGCTGTCGGTGGTGGCATTCATCCGCGGGCATGAGCGGAAGCCGACGTCGATCGAGGTGCGGGCGGCGGAGAGTCACGTGCCGGAGGGTGCGCTGGCGGTGGCGCTGATTCCGCGGGATGTGGTGGGCAAGGCGGTGTTCGCGGAGACGGCGTTCCGGTTTGCGTCGGTGAGTGACATCCGTTCGCCGCGGTTGCTGCCGGGGGCGCTGAAGTATGGGGATCTTCCGGGGCTGCTGCGGCGTGCAGCGCGGTGAGGTCTAGTGCAGCTAAAGAGGATTGCGGCGGCGTTCGAGGAATCGTTCGAGGGCGAAGACCATGGAGGGGAAGGCGACTTCCGAGGGGTCGACCGAGGCGGGGTCGAGCCAGCAGGTTGAGGCGACGCCGTCGAGGGATTGGGGGGCGGCGTCGGCGGTGGTGCGGGCGGTGAAGAAGAAGTCGAGGACCGGGTAGACGAGGCCCTTGTAGTGATAGGAATTGGGATGGGAGCAGAGGAAGCGGATGTCTTCGAGTTGGAGGCCGACTTCTTCTGTGAATTCGCGCTGGAGACCGTGTTCGGCGGTTTCGCCCTCATCAATGAAGCCGCCGGGGATGGCGAGTTTGTCTTTGGCTGGGTCTTTGGCGCGGCGGATGAAGAGGACCATGCCGTCGGGGCGTTCGAGGAAGGCGGCGGTGGCGCAGGTGGTGTTGAAATAGAGCGTGTAATTGCAGGCCGGGCAGTGGAGCGGTTGGGTGGGCGAGGGATTGCGCGGGATCCCGCAGGAAGGGCAGTGTCGGAACGAGGAGGACGGGTGCATGGGTGTCAGGCTGGTGCGGATCGCCGAACGGATGGCATCGTCTGAATTTGGGGGAAAGTGTTAAGATGGAGAGAAATCGGGATCAGGGTGCACTGAGGTGATTGGGCGATCCGAATCAGCATCGTCGTTAGATGTGTTGGTAGATCGTACGGAGTGGAGTCCCGAGAATGCGCTCAAATTCACCGCGCTGCTCGTCACTTAGCTCGCCGATGTTCGGGTTCATGGCGTCGATGCCAAATCGAGCAAACGCCTGAGGCCACTCGTATCGAAGCTCATCCAATCCGACGAAAGCTCCGCAGCACGGAGTAGAATACTTCGCGAGTTGGAAACCGTTCCCGTCGTGATCGTCGCCCATCCGATCCTGCCACCAAGCGAGCAAAAGCTGCTGTCCGCAACGAGGACAAAGTATCCTCTCGAAGTTCGTTCCGCAGTCGAAAAACTGAATCTTATCGGAAAGCTTGATCTCAATCTCATCGGCGTCGGGCGCGATGGCCTGAAATAATTTGAGGGCGCCATCGTGCGTCTGTGGATCGGGCACGAAATTCGGATCTTGGGGAACGAGTGCTATCCAGTGGTTCGACATGGGGATTATTTTGCAGAACGGCTTGAATCAGGCGACGGCGCGGTTTGGTTTGGCTATTCGATTTCGTATGCGTAGCCACCCGAGCACCACTTGTTATAGTCAAACTTCCTGGGGTCTGCGATCACGTGCTTTGCCCGCTGCAGGAACAGCTCGATATCTGAGGGTGCGGCGAACCTATCACGCGAGAGCCAGACGCTGGCATTGTGTAACGACCAATAGGCACCGTTGGAGCGCACGGCATCTCCAATGAGAAGGTAGAGGCAGGATAGAAAGAACTTCCGATTGGGGCATCTCAGGTCGGACGCCAAGCGCTCGAGGAAATCAGCCCTTTCTGGCTCCGTGACGCAAAGGTCCCAGTCTTGCGACATCTCCGGAGGATAATTTGCGTCGGGGATGTAGGCCCAACGCTCAATCTCTCCATCGGTCGGATTAAGCGCGTCAGCGAAGACGCCTGCTGTAATTGGGGCATCCATTTTCTGGCAAAACATTCAATTGTTCAATGGGTATGATTGAACGGATGGCAGGGTATCCGGGCCGACTGGATTGGCAAGGGCGTCCAGCGGGGTTTGGGGGTTGGTTATTGTGGTGGTGCCGAGGTTGGGGATCTCGGAGATGTGAGTGAGGGGGCGACGGACTGGTGGCGGGGCTGCAGTCCGTGGGCGTTTCAGAGTTCGGGGTGAGAGGTGGTGGGCTTGGGACCACGGATTGACCGTGTTGACCGTGTTGACCGTGTTGACCGGATGGACCGGATGGACCGGATGGACCGGATGGGGAGCCAGTGGCCGGGACGGCCTTGTTATGGGAGGGGGCACAGGCAGGATGCCCGTGCCACTTTGGGGTAGTTAGCGGCGGC
>CANHUG010000233.1 GCA_947462995.1 Verrucomicrobiales bacterium
CGGCTCCTTATCCGCCTCCGCCTCCAGCGCCTCAAGGCTCCTCTGCGGTCTCCCTCCCCACAACACCGGTAAATGCCGGAACACCACCACATATCCCTTCCGCCCCAGCACCGTCCGCACCACCTCAAACGCCTCCCGCGTCGACCACACAAGCTCAGTCTCAGCCACCGGACTCAGCCAGTTCACCACCGTCGGCCGCACGCCCGCCTTACCCCCAGCTCCCACCGCCCCGCCCACCACCACTCGCCGCTTCCCCCGCCCGCCACCCGCAACCATCCCCCGCGCCACCAATCGCGCCAGCGCCTTCCGCACCGTCACCCGACTCACCGAGAACCGCACCGCCAGCGCGTCCTCACAAGGCAATACCGCCCCCGCCGGAAGCACCGCCAGCAGCGCCTCAATCGCCACCACCGTCTGATCCGCCAGCGTCAATCGCACCGGCATCGGTACAGGCACCCGCATCATCGCTCTCGTCCCATCTGCAGTTTCCTCCGCCGCCCTCAGCGCAGCCGCACCGTCGCCCTCACAAACAACCGCGTCGCACCCTGCGCCGCTTCCGGCACCCGATACGTCAGGCTCGTCGCCGTGCTCCCGATCAACTCCGCCTTCAACCACCCGCTCAGCCCAGTGCTGTACTCGCCCCCGATCGCCGCCGAATCCGCATTCGCCACCCGCGGCACCGTGAACGTCATCCCGCCCGGCACCACCTGCGGATCACTCCCTAACGCATACTCCAGCAGATTGCTCCACCCGTCCCCATCATCATCCGCCGCCCCGTCACCCGTGAAATACAGGCCGTCATCTGCTCCAGGATTTCCCCCCGCCGCCAGCGACGCCCGCCAGTTCTCCGCCAGCCCCGGATCCGGATTCGTCAGCGGCGCCATCAGCACCAGACTCGGCCCGAACCCGTCCGCCGTCTCCGGCCACGGTGCCCGGTCCCCGTACACAAAACTCTTCACCACCACTCCCCCCGGCCGCACCAGCGTGATCCGCTCGCCGCCATTGCTCAACGCCGTCCCGTTCAGAAACGCCGCCGCCGGAATCACCAACCGCACCCCCGGAGCCAGCACCGTCCCCGCAGGAAACACATACTCCACTCCCTCCGAGAACGCACACCCGCCCAGATCCACCGCCTGCGTCCCCGAAATGTTCATCACCTCCAGAAACTCGCCCGCCGGTGCCACCGGATTGTAATGAATCTCCGTCACCGCCACATTCCCAGCATCCGCCTGCACCACCGGCACCGTGTTCGTCACCGTGATCGTGTCGCTCCCCACCACCAGCCCGCGCCCGTCATGCGCCGTCAGCGCCAACAGATTCGCCCCGGCCCCCAGCGGCACCGTCACCCGCCACGAATTGTTATCCGTCCATCTCACCGGCAGGCTCTCCGGCGACCCGTTCACCCGGATCTCGCGCACATCCACCCACCCATCGCCTTCCAACACCACCGACGCCGCACCCACCTCAAAATCAGCCCCCCCGTTCGTCGTCACCGCAAACGCCACCGGCGCAATCTGCGAGTTGATCTGGCTCAGCACATAGTTGTTCCGGCTCGTGATGTTCGTCGTGTACCCCGTATACCCCTCGCCCGTCACCTCGGAATAATGCGCCAGCCACGACCCCATGTACGCCGCATTGAATGACGTATCGATCAGGTTCTTCAGGTGCCCCAGAAACAACCGCCGGAACCGCGGCCGGTTGATCACTTTCTGAATGTTCTTGTCCCCCGTCAGCGGCGCAGTCGAACCTAGCGCAAACACCGCATTCCAATCCCACGGAATCGCCGCCACCTTGCCCCCAGCCACCGGCGGCATGTAGAAATTGATGTTATGCGGGTTGCTGATGTTCGCCACCGTCCCCGGCGGCTGCGAATACACATCGCCAATCCCGAACAGCGACATCATCGCAAACGTCCGCATCCATTCATCCACGTCCATCAGCGGCTCCACCGCCTCCTCGAACGCCAACCCCTGCGCCGCCGTCCCCACCGGCAGACTCATCGTCCGGCACAACTCCACAAACCGTCCATTCTCGTTCCGCGAAAAATTGTTCAGCCACCGGAACCCATGCCGGTACTGCCCGCCATCCGTCCCCAGATCCGCCAGATCCAACTGCACCACCCACCCCATCCCAGACGTCGTCAGATTCTTGATCCCCTCCGCATTCCCAGCCGCAATCGTCCCGTTCGCAAACGTCTGCGTCGGCACCCGGATCCCCTCCAGCTTGAACAGGGTCCCGTCCGATCCCTCCGGATAAAACTCGTCCAGCCAGCTGTTGCTGAACCGCTCCATCTCCATCCGCGCCGGCCCCGTGATGTCACTCCGGAAACTGATGATGTTGATGATGTCATTGTAATTGTCAGGCAACCCGCCAGCCCGGTTGATCGCATGCTTCACCACAATCTCATTCATCCCCGACCGCCGCACCGACACCGTCCGCTGCGTCCCCCGGAACAACCGGTCCGCAGGAAATGTCAGGCTCTCCCCCGCGAACGCCGAATTGCTCCGGCTGTACATGCTCCCCCTCAGCCGGATCTTCCCGTCATAGAATATCTCCCGCTCGTTGTGCACCATCGTGCATCCCCGCCGCCGGTTGCTCATCATATTCACCTGGCTCGCCAGCTCCGCCGCATCCGCCGCCGTCGTAATGATCCGCAGGTTCTGCTTCGACGCCACCGCCCCGCCCTCGTTCACCTTGATCAAGGCCCGCGAATCCCTCCCCGCTGCCGGCCACAACGATACCACCGGCACCGCCGCACCATCAGTCGCCTCCATGAAAAACTGAATCACCGCTCCCGCCGCCTGCCCGGGGATCACCCCACTGTACTCGCCCGTCCCGCCCGCTGTCATCGCCACCGCCGTAAACGTCGCCGCTCCATTCACACTGTACCGCAACACCACCCCAGCCACCCCGTCCCCATCACTCACTCGCGCCGTCACCGTCACCGGCTTCCCCGCATCAGGCACCACCGGCGCATGCCGCTGCCCGCTGAACGTCGGACCCGCATTCGCCACATAAACCGAATTCCTCGCCCCCGGCGTCCCGCTCTGCGCTGGCAGATCCAGCAGCAGCGATTTCGTCACTTTGTTATAATAGAACTCCGTGTGCAGCCACGGACAACCCCGCAGCCACTTCGCCCGCAGCGACACCGTATACTGTCTCCCATTCACCACCGGCACAATCGCCGTCCCATTCTTTAACGTCGTCTCCAGCAGGTTGTGCATGTACAGCAACGGCCCGCTCGCACGCAACGCCAGCACCGGGTTCCCTCCATCATCCACCACCGCCGAGGTCTCGTGATTCCCTAGCACACGCCAGAACGGCCGCAGCGCCCCCGAAAAGGTCCCATTCTGAATCAGCTCCGTATTCGGCGCCGTCGTGATCTCCCGCACCGACACATCATCAACCAGTACCTCCCCTTCCTCCAGCAATCCCATCCTCAATTCATGAAACGCCGTCGTCCCGCTCGTCGTGATCGTCGGCGAATAAATCGGCGTGATCGCCGTCGCCGTATAACTGTACGTCCGCCACTGCGACCGCCCCGATTCATCACTCGCTCCCCAGCTCTCCGGCACCGCATTGTCCGCCTCGGGATTCCGCAGCTCCAGGCTCGACCCCAATCCGTCCGTGTAAACCGGCCACGGCTCCTTGTCCCGGTAAAACACCCGATCCACCTCATTCCCTGACGCATCCCGCAGCAGCACCCGCTCACCCCGATTGCTCAACCCACCCGAAAACGGCCCCGCCACCGCCACCCCCGGATTCGCCGCCGCAAACCCCACCACATCATTCGCCACACAAAGATACGCCCCCGGCCCGATCACCGTCCCCGCAGGAAACGTAAACCCGATCGCTTCATCAAAACTCCACCCGCTCACATCCACGGGCGCACCCGATTTGTTATACAGCTCAATCCACTCCTCCGCATTCTCCGCAAACGGCAGAAACTGCGGCCGCCGGTGATACATGATCTC
The DNA here is from genome assembly GCA_947462995.1 of Verrucomicrobiales bacterium. Taxonomy (GTDB): domain Bacteria; phylum Verrucomicrobiota; class Verrucomicrobiia; order Verrucomicrobiales; family V1-33; genus V1-33. The sequence continues at coordinate 3,975 of CANHUG010000233.1, forward strand.
GTTGATCACCACCGCCGTCTCCAGCGTCACCACATTCGCCGCCCCAGGCGTCACATCCGTCGCCGCTACCACCGCCGCCAGAAACTCACCAGGCACCCCGCCACCCACCGCCGGCCGCCTCAATTGATGCTTCTGCTGCTTCTGCACCACCGCATCAATCACCGTCCTCTTCTGCGGCCCGTAAAGCACCACCCGGTCCCCATCCACCGGCCGCCATCCACTCTGCGCCTCGCCCACCACCACATACCCACCCGCCGCCACCGTCGTCGCCGGAAAAGTCCACGTCATCCCCGCACCCGCAGTCAGCACATAACCCGTCAAATCCAGCGCCGTCCCGCCATGATTGTGCAACTCCACCCACCACGCCGCCGGATCAAGACTCGAAACCTCGTTGATCACCAACGCCGGCGCAGTCGCCCGCCCCCCGCCACCGCTTCCCGCCAGCGCCGTCCCGTACACCTCTATCTCATTCAATCCCACATTCCCGCTGTAAACCGACGAGGTGGTCTCAAACACCAGATACCTCGCCGTCACCGGAGTCAGTCCGTTCGCCTCACGAAACACTTCCCCGGGTATCGGCGAACTCGGCGGCAATGGCGCCGCCACCGTCCGCGCCGCCAAGGTCCCCGTCAGCACCAGCACAGGATCCACCGGCCGATTCGCCGCATCCACCGACCCCGCCGCCAGCAGCCGGAACCCGCCCGTCCCGCGGTCGTTCGACGCCCCATTATGCGTGTTCCTCAGCAGCACCTCCGTAATCGCCACCGGATTCCCCAGATCCAGCACAAAACTCTCCGCACTCACCCCGTCTCTCCCTAACCAGTACGTCGATCCAAACACATCGCCCGCCGACCCATCCGTCACATTCGACGCCGAAAAATCATTCAACCCCGCCGTCCCGTTGAATGGCAGATCAGGATACGCCCCGCTCCCGCCAATCACCGCCCTCCCTAGCGCCAGATTCATCAGCGCCGCATCCGCCGGCTGCCGATACCCCGTCGCAATGTGCCCCACCTGACTCGCATCCATCGCCCCGTGCCACATCGCCACCTCATCCACCCGCCCATCATAGTAATTCATCCCGCTCGCATTCGACCCTATCATCCACCGCGTCCCGCCCGTCCACAATGCCCCCACCCCCAGCGGCACTCCCTCCTGAACCCCGTTCACATACAAACGCATGTCCCCGCCATTCCGCGCCACAATCGCCACATGATACCATTGCCCAGCCACCGCCACCGTCGTCCCCACCACTGACTTCGATGCCCCATCAAATGTATAGTGCTCAAACCGCCCCGTCGACGTCATCCGCATCTGATGCGACCACGCCGCCGTCGGCCCGCTCGCATCCGTCCGCACCACAATCGATTGCGCCCGGATCGTGTCCGGCCGCACCCACGCCGTAATCGTATACGCCGTCGGATGCACCGTGTCCGGCACGTTCACATACTGCGACGTCCCGTTCATATCCATCGTCTGCCCGCTCCCCACAATCGGCGGAAACAACGCCGCGTACGTCGGCCCGCCCACCGCCGTCCCGTTCACCCCGCTCCCCGACGCATCCGCCACACTCCCCTCAAACCGGTAATACCGCCGCAATGCCCCCGGCACTCCCGCCGCCTGCGTCGTCCCCCCATTGTCAGGCTCCGTGAAGTTATACTGCCCCGGCGTCCCCCCAACTTCATAACTCGCCCGCCACATCTCCGGCGATTCACTGTTCTTCAACTCGTCAATCTTCGCCAGCGTCGCCCCCGTCCCATCCGCCGCCACCGGCCACGGCTGCCGGTCGTCGTACTCCACCTCATCCATCCTCCGCCCGTTGTTGTTCTTCAGCGTCACACTCTCCCCATCGTTCGCCAGCGCATTCGCAAACGGCCCCACCGCCCCCGCCACCCCAGCCGCCGCCATCGCCGCAGGATCCGCCGCCACCACCAGATACTTCCCAGCCCGAATCACCGTCCCCGCCGGAAACACATAGTCCACCCCGCCATCCAGCCGCCATCCTGACAAGTCCACATCGACCGAATTCTGATTCTTCAACTCAATCCACTCGCCCGTCGTCTGCCCCAACCCCGGATTGTAATGCACCTCATTGAACGTCACCACCGAATCAACTCCCGCACGCACCGCAGGAACCGCAGCCAGCATCAGCAGCACAGGCACAATTAATTTCAGGGAATCGCAACGCATAGGAAATCAGGGGGAAATTTCTATCCCCAGTCTGCCGGATCCATCTCCCGTTGTCCCGCGAATTCCTCGCCCCATCACCGGACCTCACCTCACC
>CANHUG010000234.1 GCA_947462995.1 Verrucomicrobiales bacterium
CGCCATCCCGCACAACTGCAGACACACCGCCACCAGCTCCGGCCGGAAAAACACCGCCGCATGATTGAACACCGGCGTCAGATTCAACAGACACACCGCCCACGCCGCCTGCTTCTCCCCAGTCGCCCCCCTCACCAATCGGTACAATCCCCACGTCGCCCCAGCCGCCATCAACGGCACCAGACACCTAACACCAAACGCCGTCTTCCCGAACAACAGGGTCCCCGGCACCGTCAGAAACGCCGCTCCCCATCCCCCCTCATACCCCGCCAGCCCCGGATGCCGCCCCCACTCCACCAGCAGCGCCTCCCCAGCCGTGATATCCAGCACCCCGCCCATCACCCACCGCGCCAGCGTCAGCACCACGACGCTCCACACCAGCATCCGCTGCGTGAATGTCAGATCCGGCGACAACATCTCGGAAACTCTGTGATCCTCCTCGCTCGCGCCACGCTCCCTCACAACGCCACGTACGCCCGCAACCCGTGCAGCCCCCCCTCGCGACCAAACCCACTCTCCTTCATCCCGCCAAACGGACTCGCCGGATCAAACTTGTTATACGTGTTCGCCCAGATCACCCCCGCCCGCAGCTTCCGGCTCATCGCAAACACTTTGCTCCCCTTGTCCGTCCAGATCCCCGCACTCAGTCCATAACAGGTGTTGTTCGCACGCTCCGCCGCCTCCTCCGGCGTCCGGAAGGTCATGATGCTCAACACCGGCCCGAAAATCTCCTCCTGCGCAATCCGGTGACTCGCCGTCACCCCGGTGAAATACGCCGGCGCAAACCAGTACCCTCGCTCCGGCACCCGGCACGCACTCTGCCACAACCCGGCCCCCTCCTCCACCCCGCTCGCCACCAACCCCCGGATCTTCTCCAGCTGCTCCCGGCTGCTGATCGCCCCGATGTCCGTGTTCTTGTCCAGCGGATCCCCCACCCGCAGGGTCGCCATCCTGTCCCGCAGCTTCCGGATCACCGTCTCCACCACACTCTCCTCCACCAGCAACCGGCTCCCCGCACAGCACACATGCCCCTGATTGAAATAAATCCCGTTCACAATCCCCTCCACCGCCTGATCCAGCGCCGCATCCGCAAACAGAATGTTTGCCGCCTTCCCTCCTAACTCCAATGTCAGCGGCACACCCCGACCCGCCGTCTCCCGCGCAATCCATTTCCCCACCTCCGTCGATCCCGTGAACGCCAGCTTGTCCACCCCCGGATGCCCCACCAGCGCCGCCCCAGTCTCCCGCCCACCCGGCACAATGTTCACCACGCCCTCAGGCAACCCGGCCTCCTGACAAATCTGCGCCAGATGCAGCGCCGTCAGCGGCGTGTTCTCCGCCGTCTTCAGCACCACCGTGTTCCCGCACGCTAACGCAGGCGCAATCTTCCACGCCGCCATCAGCAGCGGAAAATTCCACGGCACTATCTGACCAGCCACCCCCAGCGGCCGAGGATCCGCTCCCGGAAACGCATACGCCAGCTTGTCCGCCCACCCCGCATGATAGAAAAAATGCGCCGCCGCCAGCGGCACATCAATGTCCCGACTCTCCCGGATCGGCTTCCCCCCGTTCATCGTCTCCAGCACCGCCAGCTCCCGCGCCCGCTCCTGCAACAACCTCGCAATCCGGTACAGATACTTCCCTCGCTCCCGACCCGGCATCTTCGACCACACTTTCTCATACGCCCCGCGCGCCGCCTTCACCGCTCGATCCACATCCTCCGCCCCACCAGCCGCCACCCGCGTCAGCACCCGCTCCGTCGCAGGATTGATGATCTCCGTCTCCCCTCCATCCGCCGCCCGACACCACCGCCCGCCCACAAACATCCCGTACTCCTCCCGCAACCCCGGCTTCACCGTCTCCAGCGCCGGCGCATAATCCCAGCCCGACGCAAAATCGAGCGCATGCCGCTCCACCGCGGCGCGGCGCGGCGTTTTCACAGCTTGGGATCGGGGCGCTTTCTTCATCACCCCCATATGTCACCGTCCGCGCCAGTTTGCAGGAGAAAATTCACCCCCATCACGACACCTCACTTCCCCGCCACCTTCGCAGAAAACACCACCGAAAACGGCGCCACCTCAGCATCCGCAGACGGCAGCGGCACCAGCACAAAATCATCCGCCACCACCACCCCGCGATCACCCCCGCTCGTCACCTTCACCGTCCCCGCATCAATCCGCTTCGGCAGAAACGCCACCACCGGACGCCCCCCGCGCTGCGATCCATTCTTGTTCACCGCCCGCCACGACGCCTCACCCGCCAGCGGCGTCACCGTCAGCGTGTACACCCCATCCTTCTCCGTCAATTCCTGACGGAAATTGCACTTCCCTTTCGCCATCCGCGCCTCCCACGCAGGATCCCCGTAAAAGGCCACCATGTCCCGGTCAAACAACAACCCGTTGATGTCCATCGGCTTCAACCCAGCCGCCTTCCCCGCCGCCGTCAGCGACAACTTCTCCTTCGTCTGCCCCATCCCGTCATACTTCTCCACCGCCAGCGCCTCCGGACACGCCATCCCCAACCGGTGCAGCAACGCAAGGCTGTTCGCCGTAAACGCCTCGCTCAACGTGTACCGCCCAGGCTGTTCCACAAAATAGTCCAGCATCCCCCAACCCATATACCCATACCACGTCGGCTCCACATACCCGATCATCTGTCTCACCCCGGCACTGTGCATGTACGCCAATGCCATCGCATCAGGCCCGTCAATGTGTCCCATCAGACAGTTCCCGATCGGCAGATACACCTTCGGATTCGGACTCTTCACATCAAACGTCCGACCCTTCGTGTCCTCACCATAAAGCCTCCCCGCCGCACTCTTCCAAAACCCGTTCCGATACCGGAATCCCAGCATCCAGTCCCGCTCCGTCGCATGCCCCGACGTCACCCACATGTCCGGCTTCCCCTCGTTCATCAATCCCACCAGCGCCGCCGTCGTGTCCCCCGGCGCCTTCCCCTCCGCCGCCTCACCCCCCGACGCCTTGCTCACCATATGCCCCTGCCGCAACTCGCAATACCACGTCCCCGACTCAATCCGGTCCATCGCCAGCTCCGTCCCCGACCCCACCTTCCGGATCACCAACCCCTCGCGCTCCGTCACCGACCGCATCGCGTCCTCAGCCGTCAATCCCGTCAGGATCCCCCACCGCGTGTCCACCCACGGATCCTCATCAAGCTTCCGTGTCATCCGATGCACCCCATTCACAAAATCCCGACCCGCCTCCGCAGGCGTCGCCACAAAACACGTGAACCTCGGATGCTCCCCCTTCAGCCCCGGCAGCACCTCATCCACCGACCCCTTCCACTTCATCACCGTCGCCCCATGCTTCTCCGCCAGCGCCGCCACCACCTTCCCCCACCCAGCCTCCCCAGCCGTCCCCTCCGATACCACCACCGCATAATCCGCCGCCCCAGCCTGCCACACAGGAACCGCAAACACAGAAATCAGCAAGGTCTTCAATCGCATCCCCCCACCTACCACACCCTCCCCCACCTGACAACGCCCCATTCCCATCCCCCCCTGCCATCCCCCTCCCCAAGAGGTCTGTCTAATTGCGCGCATTCATTCCCCAGCCTTCACCCACCCGATCCCCCAAGAGGTCTGTCTAATTGACCAAAACCACCCCCGTTCCCCGCCATTTCCCCCTCCACCGCCGCCTCCGTCCCCCCGTCCCCCGCCATTTCCCCCTCCCCCTCCGTCTCCTTCACCCCATTCCCCTGCCCCCCATCCCGAAGAGGTCTGTCCAATTGCGCGCATTCATTCCCCTGCCTCACCCGCCGATCCCCCAAAGAGGTCTGTCTAATTGACCAAAACCGCCCCCGCACCCCACCATTTCCTCCTCCACCACCGCCTCCTTCACCCCATTCCCTTGCCCCCATTCCCCTGCCATTCCCCTCTCCACCTCCGCCACCACATGCCCCTGCCCCCCAGTCTGTCCAATTGGCCAGATCCCCCAAGAGGTCTGTCTAATTGACCAAAACAACCCCCGTTCCCCGCCATTTCCCCCTCCACCGCCGCCTCCTCCACCCCATTCCCCTGCCACCCCCCCTCTCCATCCCCAAAGAGGTCTGTCCAATTGGCCAAATCCACCCCCGCACCCCACCATTTCCTCCTCCACCTCCGTCTACTTCACCCCATTCCCCTGCCTCACCCCACAGACGGCACGATCGTCACTGCAACCCTTTGATCGCCCAAGAGCTTTGACCCGTTGGGCAAACCTCGAGATGATGGACTAGTCGCGAACTTAAGGATACATCCCCATCCACAAGACAAAGTTGAGCAAACAAAATGAAATTCGAGCTTCAACCCTATGAAGGAGCTGGCCCTCTGCGCTTCAGAATGACCCGAGAAGAGGTCCATGGCCTGCTTGGTGCGCCCAATCGTTCATGGTCTACGCGATGCGGCAACATCGCTGAATCGTGGCCGGAAGTTGTGATCCGGTATGAAACGGAGGCCCAGTGCATCATTGAGATCGAATTCAAGAGCACCGCCCGAATTGAATACCAAGGCATCAACCTGTTTGAAGACTCAACGGCATTTCGCAGGATCGTCGCGTTGGACGGTGCTGCTCTACAAGGAACGGGCACAGTTGTTTTGCTGAGACTGGGGATCAGCACGGGTGAGGATTTGGCAGACGCCACATCATCAGATCGCACCGTTTGTTTGTTCAAGCGTGGCCTTTGGGACTCGCAGATTGGCCGATTGACTCAGTATGCTTCCAAGCCATGACGGCGCCCCCAAGAGGTCTGTCCGATTGGACAAAACTGCCCCCATTCCCCTGCCATTCCCCTCTCCACCTCCGTCTCCTTCACCCCATTCCCCTGACTCACCCCACAGACGGCACGAGCAACCCCCTTCGACGTCGGAGCATTACTGATCTCCGCAACCAACGTCACCGGCACCAAGGCATTCGCCTCGGTCCATCCCCAAGAGGTCTGTCCAATTAGCCAAACCCACCCCAGTTCCCCGGCCACCCCCTCCACCCCATTCCCCTGCCACCATCTGCAAAAAACGCTCCGGACCCGCATTGGATCCGGAGCGTCCTTATCATTCGCTTGCCGCCTCCCTCACCTCAGATCAAACCGGTCCAACTCCATCACCTTCGTCCACGCTGCGACAAAATCCCGCAGGAACTTCCCGCCAGCATCCGCCGTCGCATACACCTCCGCCAGCGCCCGCAGCTGCGAATGCGACCCGAAGATCAGATCCACCCGCGTCGCCGTCCACCTCAACGCTCCCGTCTTCCGGTCCCGACCCTCAAACGCCTCGGCCTCCGGCGTCACCGGCTGCCACTCCGTCCCCATGTCGAGCAGGTTCGTGAAGTAATCATTCGTCAGCGTCCCCGGTCGACTCGTGAACACCCCGTGCGGCGACTGCCCCGCATTCACATCCAGCACCCGCAATCCCCCGATCAGCACCGTCATCTCCGGTGCCGTCAGCGTCAGCAGTTGCGCCCGGTCGACCAGCAGGGTCTCCGCAGGCACCGTAAACCGACCCTTCAGGTAATTCCGGAACCCATCCGCCACCGGCTCCAGCACCCCGAACGACGCCACATCCGTCTCCTCCTGCGACGCATCCGTCCGGCCCGGACGAAACGGCACCGTCACCTCGTGACCGCCTAGCTTCGCGCCCAGCTCGATCGCCGCCCCGCCCGCCAGCACAATCAAATCCGCCAGCGATACCTTCCGTCCACCCGGAGCCTCCGCATTGAAGCCCTCCTGCACGCCTTCCAGCGCCGCCAGCACCCGACCCATTTGCCCGGGCTCGTTCACCGCCCAGAACTTCTGCGGAGCCAGCCGGATCCGCGCCCCGTTCGCTCCACCACGCTTGTCCGATCCACGGAACGTCGACGCCGACGCCCATGCCGTCGCCACCAGCTCCGAAACCGTCAGGCCCGTCCCCAGAATCCGCTCCTTCAGCACCGCCGCATCCGCATCGTTGATCACCGGATGATCCACCGCCGGCACAGGATCCTGCCAAATCAGCACCTCAGCAGGCACCTCCGGCCCGTGATAACGCGCCCGCGGCCCCATGTCCCGGTGCGTTAGCTTGAACCACGCCCGCGCAAACGCGTCCGCAAATTCCGCCGGATTCGCAAGGAACCGCCGCGAAATCTTCTCGTACGCAGGGTCATACCTCAAAGCCATGTCCGTCGTCAGCATCGACGGCGCAATCCGCTTCGACGCATCATGCGCATGCGGCACCGTTCCCTCACCGGCACCATCCTTCGGACGCCA
>CANHUG010000235.1 GCA_947462995.1 Verrucomicrobiales bacterium
CCCATGGCCGACGAGGACCTCCACCAGCCACACGACAAGCTCTTCAAAGAAGGCTTCTCAGACCCAGCCAACGCCGCCGCTCTCCTCCGCCAGCACCTCCCCGCAGAAGTCGCCGCCCTCATCCAATGGGACCAGCTCCAACTCATCCCCGGATCCTTCCTCGACGACGATCTCCGCCACTCTCACACCGACCTCCTCTTCTCCGCCCCACTCGCCGCCAACCCCGAATCCTCCGCCTGCGTCCACCTCCTCTTCGAACACCAATCCACTTGCGACCCCTTCATCGCCCTCCGCCTCCTCCGCTACATGGTCCGCATCTGGGAAGAATGGATCCGCCTCTACGGCAACTCCAAACCCCTCCCGGTCATCTTCCCCGTCGTCCTCGCCCAGGACCGCAGAATCTGGAAACTCAGCACCCAGTTCTCCGCCCTCTTCGGCAACGCCGCCTCACCCGATTACCTACGCCCCTTCCTCCCAGACTTCGCCTTCCGCCTCATCCAGCTCGCCGCCATCCCCTTCGACGCCATCCGCGGCACGCCCGACGGCATCTTCGTCCTCCGCGTCCTCAATGCCGAACCCATCGGCCGTCTCCTCGGCAATGCCGTCTGGGACAACAACCTCCTCGCCAATGTCTCCCGCCGCCTCTTCGACCGCTTCATCAGCTTCCTCTTCGCCCGCACCGACCCAATTGACAGGCCCCACTTCATCCGCAAAATTCACCGTGTCCGCAACCCAGCCCTCCGCACCAGCGCCATGACTCTCGCCCAGCAACTCCGCCACGAAGGCCGCATCGAAGGTCGCGAGGATGGCCGCATGGAAGAGCGCCGCCAATCCGTCCTCGAAGCCCTCGACCTCCGCTTCGGCCCCATCCCCGACGGCCTCCGCGACTCCATCGAAGCCATCGCCGATCCCGAAAAACTCCGCGCCCTCCTCCGCTCCGCCATCGTCTCCGCTTCCCTCGAAGCCTTCGTCGCCTCGCTCTGATCCGCCACAAGCCTCCGCGCCACACCGCGCAACGCAATCCTCTCTCTTCAAGCCCCTCATCGCCGCAGAACGTCTGACTTTGCGAGGCCAGCCGCGAGGATCCCCAAGGCATCATCCTCTGCCCCGACTCCCCGGACGCCGTCGTCATCCTGCGCGCCCGTCGCGCCGTCTCCACCCCATTCCCACCCTCCGCAGGGAGGAGTTCGTCACTGCCTTGGCTTGCGGTGCCTGTCGCCCCGGAGTCCGCATCGCCCGGATCCGGCAGCCTGCCCCTTGACCTCCCAGCATCCCCGCCCGCAGCCAACCAACGCGACCATCCCATCCCCCCGTTTGAACCACCCCGTCATTTCCACATCTCCCTCAAGGACTTAAAGGGAGTAGGCAGTCTGGGACTCGAACCCAGGACCAACGGATTAAAAGTCCGCTGCTCTACCGACTGAGCTAACTGCCCGTACGATTCTCCCCGCAGCCATGCTTCGCACCGCCGCGCCGGGTTGGTCCCCTAAACACGGATCCTGCACCGCGCAACCAGTTTTGCATCGTCACTCCCCTTCAGCCCCAATTTACCAATCCCGCACCACCAGCGCCCGATTCTTCCAGAAATACGCCATCCCGGACCAGATCGTCGTCACCCCCGTCACCGCCAGCAGCACCGGAACCGCCCACCGCGCATCCAGCAGCGGCGCCCGGAACAAAGGCGCACACCACCGGAACGGCGCTTCACCGGACGCCTGCAGCAGCAGCAGATAACTCGCCGCCACCATCTGCCACACCGTCTTCTGCTTCCCCAACCGATCCGCTGCAAGCACCGCCCCGTGCGCCGACGCCACCAACCGCAACCCAGTCACAAGAAACTCACGCGCCAGAATCGCAATCACCAGCCATCCCGGCAGGGTCCCGCACCGGTCGTCCATCAGCACCACAAATGCCGCCGCCATCAGCACTTTGTCCGCCAATGGATCCATCAACTGCCCGAACGCCGTGATCAGATTCCGCTCCCGCGCAATCCTCCCATCCAGATAATCCGTATACGACGCCACCCCGAATACCACCGCCGCCGCAGAAAATGCCCACGGCAGCCCGGAATACGCCAGTACCACAAAAACCACGGTGAGGCCGAGGCGGGCAACGGTCAGCTGGTTCGGAAGATTCATGTCGTCTTCCCTCCACTCACCCCTCCCGCGCACCCGCACAAGTCAATTCCCACTCCTCCCCGCACCTCCCCACCCCCATCCCCAGGGTTATCCCCTATCGGTTAGAAAATATTCCGGAATTCGTGAACGGCCACCCTGCCGCATAGCGTTTACTATCGCATCCGGCCTCGTGGCCGCGGCGCGAACTGAGAAATGGGCAAATGGATCTCGCCACCGCTGTCCCGACCGGTGCCTCGCACCCCCCTGCCCTCCGGTCTCCACCCCTCATCTCTCCAAACCCATGTACTCACTCCTCCGCCGCCGTCTCCTCACCGCTCTCCTCCTCGCCGCCGCTCCCGCCGCCGCCTTCGCTCAACAAGCCCCGCCATCCCCTCCCACCCCAAACGTCCGCCTCTCCCACCAAGGCGCCCGCAACGACGTCGAAATCGAATTCCCCAGCGCCGTCGCCGACGACGCCATGATGCGCGCCCCCTCCCCGGCCTCCCAGTTCCTCGACCTCAAACCCGCCCGCCCAGACGCCACCCTCGCATGGCGCACCCGCTCCTCCGCCGCCCTCAGCATCAACGGCCTCATCCCCCTCGGTCAATCAATGACCGTCTCCCTCAAACAAGGCCTCAAAGACGCCGCCGGCACGCAACTTCTCGCCCCAGAACCTCTCCTCGTCGCAGGCGAACCTTTCCGCCTCACCTCCCGCACCCCGTCATGGTTCCAACAGGGCAGCGCCACCGCCCGCAATCCCCGCCTCACTCTCTACTTCAACGACCTCGTCGACCCAGTCGCCCTCTCAAAACTCCTCGTCTTCACCAGCAATGAAGGCGCACGCATCCCCGCCTCCGCCACCACCCCTCGTCTCGCCACTCTCAACCGCTACCGCGTCCCCGTCGGCTCATGGAAAGAACAACAGACCACCGCCCCCGATAACTCCAACTCCCGCCAGAAGCCTCTCCCCCCTGACTCCCCGGACCTCGCCGGCTCCGTCGTCTCCGTCCAACCCCAAAGCCCTCTCCCCGTCGGCTCTAAATGGCAACTCATCCTGCCAACCGGCCTACCCAATCTCGACCGCAATGCCTTCTTCCAGGAACCCGCCACCGTCGAAATCGGCGACATCCCGGAACTGAAACTCACCCAGGCCCAAGCCGAACCAGTCCTCGACGGTCAACGCCGCATCATCCTCTCCTTCAATAAGTCGGTCGCCTCCGAATCCCTCCCGGACTCCCGCTTCAGTACCTACATCGTCATCCAGCCTACCCCTCCCAAGCTCACATGGAAGGCCTCCGGCTCCCAACTCATCGCCTCCGCCGACTTCGCCCTCTCCACCAAATACAACTTCACCCTCTTCGCAGGCCTGCCCGCCGCCGACGGCACCACCCTGCCCTCCGCCTTTCAGGACGATCTCACCTTCGCCGCCCACCCGCCTCACCTCTCCCTCCCAGCCTACGACGCCGCCCAATGGCTCGACGGCCGCGGCACCTTCGAATTCGCCACCGCTAACCTCCAGTCCGCCAGCCTCTCCGTAAAACGCATCGCCCCGGAAATGGCCCCTCTCGCCCTCCGCGGCTACAGCGCCTACCAGCAAGACCGCGCCGCCTCCGGCGAAAACACCCGCATCCCTCCCCTCACCGTCCCCGGCAAGGTCGTCTTCAACACGTCCTTCCCCTCCGCCGTCGCCATCGACCAAAGCGAACGCTTCCGCTTCTCATGGGACCAAGTCTCCAACGGTAAACGCCAGCCGGGTCTCTACTTCATCGACGCCTCCGGCCCGGCCAAACCCGACGGCCTACCCCCCCGAAACCAACCCTCCCCATTAGGCGCTCAATCCATCGTCCAACTCACCGACATCGGCGTCGCATGGAAAAACGGCCCGCTCGAAACCACGCTCTTCGCCTTCTCCCATTCCACCGGCCGCCCCATCGCCGCCGCCTCCCTCACTCTCTATAACGAGGACTGCGAACCCACCAGCCGCGGCACCACCGACGCCGACGGCATCGTCACTTTCTCCGACCCCGCCGCCCGCTGGCTCGTCCTCCAATCCGGCAACGACTACCATTGTCTCCGCGCCAATAGCGACGCCCCCGCCCTCAACATGTGGTCGTTCAACATCCCATGGGAACCCTCCTCCTCCAGCGAACCAAGACGCGAACTCCTCTTCTTCACCGAACGCCCAGTCTACCAACCCGGCGAAACCGTCTATCTGAAATCCATCAACCGCTTCCGCTCCCCGGAAGGTCTCGCCCTCCCACCACCCGCCGAACCAGCCCGGCTCCGCTTCTTCGACCCACGCGGCCGCCTCATCAGCGAAAACACCATCGCCTTCTCCGACTCCGGCACCTACTCCACTTCATGGCAACTCCCCGTCGGCACCATCGGATGGTTCCGCGCCGAGATCGACTTCCCGCCACCCGCTAACACCACCACGCCGGAATCGGACGACGACGACAACGACCGCTTCTCCCGCCGCCAGCGCTCCTTCTCCTCCCCCATCTTCGTCCAGGAATACCACCCGAACTCCTTCACACTGTCCTTCGACGGGCCCGCCGCCTCCCGCGACGCCGAAGCCCTCCACGTCCCAGTCTCCGCCGCCTACTTCATGGGCAAAGCCCTCAGCAAAGCATCCCTCTCATGGACCGCACGTCTCGCCCAGGCTTCCTTCAATCCCGCAAAATGGCCGGACTTCTCCTTCGGCATCCAACCCCAGACATGGGTCAGCGACGGTGAACGCTACTTCGAACTCGAACAATCCGCATGGTCCGCCCCGCTCCTCACGGGCCAGGGCTCTCTAACACTCTCCGACAAGGGCACCACCACCATCCACGCCCCCATCCCATCTTCCTTCGGCGTCCCCGGCCCCAAATCCCTCTCCATCGAAGCCGAAGTCACCGACATCAATCAGCAGACCATCGCCGGTTCCTTCACCCACACCGAACATTCCTCCGCCTTCTACCTCGGTGCCAAACGCCCCAACCGAGCCTCCGAAGTCGGTGAGGAAATCACCATGGAAATCGCCGCCGTCCAATCCAACGGCGAGCCCGTCACCCAGCCAGTCGACGCCACCATCACCCTCGAACGCCTCACATGGAACGCCGTCCGCGTCGAAGCCGCCGGCGGCGGCACCTCCGTCCGCAATGACCCCGTCTTCGCCACCGTCAGCGAACACCACCTCTCCGTCACACCCGCCACCAGCGGCGGCACGCCGTTCTCCTTCCGCCCCGCCGCCCCAGGCTCCCACCACCTCGTCCTCACCGCCAAAGACGCCTCCGGCGCACTCGTCAAATCCGTCATCTCCTTCGACGTCTATAAACAAGGCACACTCTGGCAATCCCGCGACGGCATCCAGATCGAGCTCACGCCGGACCGCGACTCCTACGCCGAAGGCGACTCCGCCCGCATCCTCGTCAAATCCCCACTCAACGGCACCGCCCTCGTCACCGTCGAACGCCACAAGGTCCTCTTCCAGAAGGTCGTCCAACTCGCCCCAGGCGGCATCGTCGAAATCCCCATCCAAAAAGGCTGGGCACCCAACGTCTTCGTCTCCGTCACCCACCTCCGCGGCGGCAACGACGATCCCCGCGAAATCAAATCCCCGGAATTCCGCACCGGCTTCGCCAATCTCAACATCTCCGGCGGCACCCACCACCTCACCATCTCCCTCAAACCTTCCCAACCGGAATTCCGCCCCGGCTCCCCAGTCTCCATCACCGCCACCGCCACCGACTCCGCTGGCCAGCCGCTCCCTAACACCGAACTCGCCCTCTGGGCCGTCGACGAAGGCATCCTCAGTCTCATGCCATGGCAAGCCCCGGACCCATCAGCCTTCTTCCACCGCCCCGCATCTCTCTCCGTCTCCACAGGCCTCTCCCTCACTCGTCTCCTCGACGAAGACCCCAAAGCCCTCGACTTCGCCAACAAGGGCTTCACCATCGGCGGCGGCGGTGACGACTCCGCCCCGGCCATCCCTCTCCGCAAGGACTTCAAACCCGTCGCCTTCTGGAACGGCAACCTCCGCACCGCCGCCGACGGCTCCATCACCGTCTCGTTCCCAGCCCCTGACAATCTCACCGAATTCCGCGTCCTCGCC
>CANHUG010000236.1 GCA_947462995.1 Verrucomicrobiales bacterium
AGGGGAGCGTTTGTGCAGGGACTGGTGACGAACCTGTTGAATCCGAAGGCGGTGATTTTTCTGGCGAGTGTGCTGGCGGCGATGCTGGGGCCGGAACCGAGTGTGGTGAGGAAGGTGGGGTTCTGGCTGATTGTGGTGGGGCAGGCGCTGGTGTTCTGGAGCCTGTTTGTGTGGCTGCTGCAGCGACCGGCGGTGCAGCGGGCGTATCTGGGGTCGGAGCGCGTGTGGAACGGGGGATTCGGGCTGGCGCTGGGGTTGGTGGCGGTGCGGGCGCTGATGGGGGCGTTGTGGGTTTGAGGTGTCAGGAGGGTGTTTCGCTGCGGCTGGGGGGAGTTAGGGAAGGGGTTGGGGCGGTGGCGGGTGATTTGGTCCGGGAGGCAACTCTGGTTGGGGTTAGGAGGTTGTTTTGAGGGGGGCGTGTGGGGAGACCTCTGGGTGGTCTCGTCCCCGGGGTGTGTTCTCGCGCCCCGTTGGGACGCGGTGATAAATGATGTCGGTATCCCGGGGCCTTCGCGTTGCGTCGTCCCTCGGCTGTGGTCTTGGGGCCCGTTGGGCCGGGAGGTGGGGCGTGTGGGGAGACGAGGGGATTTTTCAAGCGCTGCCTAGCTTGGCGAGGACGGTGTCGGCGACGGTGGAGGCGGGGATTTCGAGCATGCAGCGGAAGTCGATCGGGCAGGTGCGGCGGAAGCAGGGGGAGCATTCGACGTGGCGGCGGATGACGGTGGAGGCGGCGCTGCGGGGGCCGGTGGCGGCGGGTTCGGTGGAGCCGAAGATGGCGATGACGGGGGTGCCGAGGAGTTGGGCGAAGTGCATGGTGCCGGTGTCATTGGTGAGGAGGAGACGGCACTGGCGGAGGCGAGCGGCGAGATCTACGATGGAGGTTTTTCCGGCGAGGTTTTCTGCGGAGGTGCCGATGAGGGAGGCGAGTTGGTCTCCCATGTTTTTTTCGGCTGAGGTACCGAAGATGAGCCAATGGCAGGGGAGTTTGGAAGAGACCTCGCGTGCGGCTTCGGCGAAGCGGTCGAGGGGCCAGCGTTTGGCGGGGCCGTATTCTGCGCCGGCGCAGAGCCCGAGGGTGAGCGGGAGGGAAGGTTCTGGCGGTGGGAGGACTGGGTCGTGGAGGGTGGGGTCTTCGACATTGGCGCCGAGACGCCATGCGATGCGGAGGTAGAATCTGGAGTGGTGTTCGACGGGGCCGACTTTTTTCTTGGGAGGGATGATCTGGTGGAGGAGTTTGCGGCGCCAGTGGCCCTTGTAGCCGACGATGCGGAGGACGCCGGCGAGTTTCATTTCGAGGGCGGAGCGGAGACTGTTAGGGAGGAGGATGCCGGAGTCCCATGGGTGGCCGGCCTTTTTGAGGAGCCTTGCGACGGTGAGGATGGAGGCGTTTTTGGGGAAGGCGATGACCTCGTCGACGTCCGGGACCATGCGCCAGACGGCGGCGATTTTTTCCGGGACGAGGATGGTGACGCGGGCGTCGGGGCGGCCTCGTTTGAGGGCGCGGACGGCGGGGACAGCCATGCAGGCGTCGCCGAGCCAGTTAGGCGAGCGCACGAGGATGTGGAAAGGCTGGAGGGAATCTGGGGGCATGGCGTTGGGGAGGGTGATGCCGCGGCGGTACTTTGCGAGGAGGAATTCCGGGTTGGGGGTTTTCCAGCGGTTGTGGACCCAGAACCAGTCGCGGGGGGAGCTGCGGATATTGGATTCGAGGGCGACGTTGAGGGCGGCGGTGGCGAGTTCGATGTCCGGGGGGGCGTCGAGTTTGGGGCTGATGATCATGCGCCAGCGGCCTGGGGCGTCGGTGACGACGGAGACTGGGAGGATGGGGGCACCGGTTTTGCGGCTGAGGAGAGCGGCGAGATTGGTGGTGGAGGCGAGACGGTTGAAGAGAGGGGACCACTGGCCTGCGTCGCCGGCGTGCTGATCGACGAGGATGCCGACGCCGCCGTTGTTGCGGAGCCAGCGGACGGGGCCGTTGAAGCCGTCGTGGCGGTTGAAGAGCCGGCAGCCGGTGCGCTGGCGGCAGCGGAGGACGTGGGCGTCGAGGAAGGGGTTGGTGAGGGGTTGGTACATGGCGCCGCCGCTGGTGCCTGCGGAGACGATGACTTGGGAGAGGACCTCCCAGTTGCCCATGTGGAGGAGAGCGTAGATGAAGCCGCGGCCGGCTTTGAAGGCGAGTTCGACGTTTTCGACCCCTTCGATGGTGAGGTGTTTTTTGAGGTCATCGACGGGGATCCACGGCATTTTGAGACTGCAGAGGAGATTGCCGCCGAGGGTGGCGAAGTGCTGGCGGGTGAGCTGGTTGATGCGGGTGGAGGAGAGCTCGCGGCCGAAGGCGATGGTGAGGTTGCGGTGTGCGAGTTTGCGGTAGGAGGGGAGGAGGAAAGCGGCGAGGGATCCGGCGGCGGCACCGATGTGCCAGCAGAGGGTCATGGGGAGAAGACGGGCCGCGGATTCGACGGAGCGGTAGAGGAGGTAGGAGAGGAAAGCGGTGAATCGCTTCATGTGGGATGGGAGAGGTGCGGCGGGCGGGGGGGGCGGGAGTCAGTGAGGTTGCGTGGGGGGTGCGTCAAGGGAGCCTGAGGCTGGGGTTTTGAAATGGCGGCGCTCTTTCCGTTGCGCGGTCTGGAATTCCGCCGCACGGCATGGGTTCAAACCAACATGGCCAACCAGACACTTCCCCGCCGACCCCGGATTATCGGGCCACGCAAGACCTTTGCCATTGTCGCGAGCATGTACAACGAGACCTGCATGAACGGGCTTGTGGAGGCGACGAAGGGCGAGTTGCTTGCGATCATGCCGACAGCGAGCGTGCCGCTTTACCGTGTGCCGGGGGCGTGGGAGATACCGGTTTGTGCGGAGTATGTGCTGCAGCACACGCATGCGGATGTGATCATTGCGCTTGGGGTGGTGATTCGGGGGGATACCGGGCATGCGGATGTGATCACGAGTTCGCTGAGTCATGAGTTGCAGGCGATGGCGACGCGGCATTTGACGCCGGTGATCAACATGGTGCTGCTGGTGAACAACGAGGCGGAGGCCGAGGAGCGGTGTCTCGGGACGAGGATCAACCGTGGGATTGAGGCGGCGCGGGCGGCGCTGAACATGGCGGAATTGTTCCAGAAGCTGCACACAGCATATCCAACGCCGAAGGGGAAAGAGGAGGATGAGTAAGCGACGCGAGGGCCGGGAGACGGCGGTGCAGTTGTTGTTCAGCCGGGATTTCTGCGGGGACGGCAGCTTGCCGGACATCGAGGGATTTTTTGCGCTGCATACGGCGGGCAAGGAAGTGCGTGAGCATGCGGAGGCGCTGTTTCGCGGGGTGGTGGGGGTGGTTGGGGAGATTGACGAGCGGATTGCCGGGGTGCTGGAGAATTTCAGCATGCAGCGGCTGGGAGTGGTGGACCGCAACATTCTGAGGGTGGCGGTGTATGAGATGTTTCACTCGTCGGATGTGCCGCCGGTGGTGGCGATCAACGAGGCGATTGAGATTGCGAAGCGGCTGGGCGGGCCGGACAGCGGACGGTTTGTGAACGGGGTGCTGGACCGGTTGAAGGGGCAGGTGTCGCGGCCCTTGCGGGAGGCAGGCGGCGGGCCGCGCGAGCCCCGGTCGGCGGCGCCGGATACGCCTTGAATAATGGGGCGGATCGGCGTTAGATTGCCGGGTAGAGAGCTGCACTAAAAATTGCCATGCCACTGCCGGATGACCGCCAGCAAAGAACTGTTCCGATTACCGGGAAAGGGGCGGCGCGGCCTGGGGCGGTGCCGGGGGAGGCGGCGGCGAGCAGTGAAGAGTTCACGATGCGTGACGGGGTGGGGGAGCGGCCGACGATTTCGGTTCCGGCGCGTGGGCAGCGGGAACGGACGCCGGTGGAGCCGGCGGGGGTGGAGAATGGAGCGGAGGTGGTCAGGAAGCGGCCTGCGGGGTTTGGGAAGGGAGGGAAGCCGGTGCAGTTCACGAAGATCGTGGGGCGGCCGCAGACATCGTACGACGGGCATGCGGTGGCGCAGGACAACCGTGCGGATACGGCGATTGATCCGGATGCACCGGTGCAGGTGGAGTATGCGAAGCAGGACCGGAGTATACAGCCGGTGTATCAGCCGAACAAGTTGAGCATGGTGCTGGACGGCGTGTTCAGCGTGCCTGGATTGCGGTGGCTGGAGATATTGGATACGCGGGGGGTGAGGCTGGCGGTGGTGTTGTTTTTTGCGGGGATCATCGGGTCGCTGGTGGTGTGGCGGATGGTGGATTCGTTTCGGGAGAGTGCTGCGGTGACGAGGCTGGATTACGGAGGCGGTGGGGTGGTGCTGCCGATGGGGCGGCGGGTGGAGCGGGTGCGTGAGGCGGTGGAGGGGTTTCTTGGGGCTGGGGCGGCGGGGGAGCGGTTGCGGTATGTGTTTGATGCGGAGCGGGCGCAGCCGCGGATGGCGCGATTTTACGGCGAGCAGAAGGGTGTGGATCCGAAGGTGGAGACTTGGGAGGTGGGGACGCCGCGTGAGAATGGGGTGACGGCGTGGTTTCCGGTGACGTTTGTGGAGGGTGGTGGCGTGCGGACGACGATTGCGGTGATGGAGAGCGAGGAGGGATGTGCGGTGGATTGGGAGAATTTTGTGAGTTACGGGGAGGTGTCATGGGCGGGGTTATTGAAGGACCGGCGGGAGCAACCGGAGGCGATGCGGGTGTTTTTGCGGGTGGCGGGAGCGGAGGATGGGGTGGCTGGGGTGAGAGGGTTTCGAGCGTTCCGGGTGCGGCACCGCAGTGGGGATGAGGAGATGACGGCGTGGGTGTCCGAGGGGAGCCGGGTATTGCCGGTGCTGGGGGAGGTGATTGGGGGGCGGACGGGGTGGGTGTCTGCGAATGCGTATCTGAGTTTCAGTGAGGGAGGGGCTGGGCCTGCGGGGATGAGGATTGACGACGTGGTGAGGAACCGGTGGCAGGACAGCGTGGTTGTGTATGAATTTCCGAAGCCATGAGAGGAGATCTGATGACAGGGATGAGTGTTGTGGTGATGGCGGTGATGGGACTGATGGGGTCCGGGCTGGTGGCGGGTGAGGGTGGCGGGGCGTCACCGGTGGCTGGTGAGCAGGGGGGGGAGGCGGTGCGGCTGCCGGATCAGTCGGGGGATTTTTTTGCGGATCTGGCGGAGGGATTGCGGCCGCAGTGGCGGCAGTATTTCCGGGAGCGGCCTGAGGGGGCACCGCGGGACCGGGTGGGGGCGGCGTTGTCGATGGGGGCGCTGGTGGCGGATTTGTCGCTGGCGTGCGAGGCGCGGGATGCGCAGCAGTTCCGGAATCTGCTAGTGGATCTGACGGCTTTGGAGACGATGCTGGGGATTGGGGAGCTGATGGGGAGCACGAGGCAGATGCTGACGTCGCTGGCGGACGGGGGTGAATGGAAGGCGTTGCGCGGGGAGGTGGGGAGCCTGGTGCGGCAGCATCGGAGGCATCTGACGGCGCACCGGGATCAGCAGATGGCGGATCTGGAATCGATCGGGCAGTGGGTGAGGACGTGGCAGGTGGCGGTGCAGTTCTGCGGCAATCATGAGGGGGTGAAGATTCCGCCGCTGGGGAAGCCTGAGTGGATTGATGTGTTGAAGGGTCGGGCGGCGCCGCTGGCGGAGGCGGAGGTGCGGCCGTGTGTGGTGATCCGGCGGCAGCTGGTGGCACTGGACCGGATGTGGGCGGCTGCGGCGGTGGACGGGGAGGCGCGGAAGGAGCGGATGAAGCAGACGCGGGAGGCGTTGAATGAACTGATGGCGCGGAGTATTGATCCGGTGGCCAAGCACTAGTACAGCAGCGATTTTCTTACTAACTTATGGATACCGAAACTTCCGCGCAGAGCCCCGCCGTTCGTCAGTTCTCGATTTTTCTCATCAACCGAGCGGGAGCGCTGCTGAGTGTGGTGCGGCTGCTGGAGGATGCGCATGTGATGGTGTTAGCGCTGAGCCTGCAGGATTCGGTGGATGTGACGGTGGCGCGTCTGGTGGTGAGTGATCCTGAGACGGTGGAGACCTTGTTCATGGAGCGGGGGATACCGTTCGGGTGCTGTGATGTGCTGGTGGTGCAGTTGAAGGATGGAGCGCCGGGGTTGAGCCAGTGTCTGACGGCGTTTTTGCAGGCGGAGACGAACATTCACTTTTCGTATCCGCTGCTGGTGCACCCGGGCGGGTTGTCGGCGCTGGTGCTGCATCTGGAGG
>CANHUG010000237.1 GCA_947462995.1 Verrucomicrobiales bacterium
AGGCTTCCCGCGCATCGGCCACTGCCAGCCCGGAGCCAGCCCCATAAATTGATCCGAGTACCGGCTCTCCTTCCGTTCGCCCGCCACCCCTAACGGACCCGGCGCGTCTCTCGACGGACCCCTGCCCCCATTCACCACCGGCCATCCGTCCGCACCGAAAGTCACTTCATCCAGCATCATCTCCCGGCCCGTAAACACCATCGTCGGCTGCACATACGAATGATACACCAGCCAGTGCCGCCCAGACGGATCATCCACCACACTCCCATGCCCCGGTGCCCGGAACCACTCATTCGCCCCGATCACCGGATTCGCCGGACACTTCTCCCACGGCCCTCCTAACTCCTTCGATCTCGCCACTCCCTCCGCATACTCCGCACGGCCCCCGCAGCACGAATTGCCGGCATAGAACAGATAGAACCATTCACCGACCCTCATCACATGCGGCCCCTCCACCACCGCACCTTCCCACTTCGCATCATTCCTCATGATCTCCTTCGGCTCTCCCGTCAGCTTCGTCCCCGTGTCATCCAATCGCTGCGCCCACAGCACCGTCGGCAACTGCCGGCTGTTCCCATCCTCCTTCCACACCAGCCATCGCTGCCCGTGACCCATGTCCATCACCGCGCCATCAATCGACCCAGCCTCCTGCGCCACCAACGGCCCGTGATCCGTCCACGGCCCCATCGGATTCGGAGCCGTCGCCACCGCCACCGCCAGCGGCCCGCCCTTCTTCCGCGCCGTGTAATACAGATAGTACTTCCCTTTCCACTCACAAATCTCAGGAGCCCAGAAACTCCCCGACGCCCACTCCGGCGTCTCCTCAAACACCGATCCCGCCACCTCCCAGTTCACCAGATCCCGCGACACCAGCAGCGGAAAATGCGGAGCCCACTCCGACGACGTCGCCGTCGCATAGTATAGCTCCCCAACCCGGATCACCGAAGGATCCGGATAATCCCCGCGCAGCACCGGATTCGCATAACGAGGCTTCTCATCCGCACCCGCAACGGGTGCCATCATCGCAATGGCCGCGCCCAGCAGCATCAGGTTCCGTTTCATGGCAGTCGCAGCAGATCCGATGTCCTGACTCAGTACTTCCGGTTAGGCAATTCCGCCGGCGCATTCGTCTCGTCGAACAACCGGTCTTCCTGCACCAGTTGCTTCGGCAATTCCTCGCCCTTCAGCGCCTTCGCCACCGCATCAAACGCCATCGGCCCCAGCAATGGATTGCACTCCACCGTACAGTTCAGCTTTCCTTCCTTGATCGCCTCGAACGCAAACCCCATCCCGTCAATACTCACCACCGTCACATCCTTCCCCGGCTGGCGACCCGCCGCCTCCAGCGCCTGAATCGCCCCGATCGCCATGTCGTCATTGTGCGCATACACCGCCGTAATCGCCGCGCCGTGCGCCTTGATCAGCGCTTCCATCACATTCTTACCGTCGCTCCGCTTGAAATCCCCCGTCTGGCTCGCCAGCACTTTCATGTCAGGACTCCCCGCAATCGCCGCCTCGAACCCCTTCTTACGGTCATTCGCCGGTGCCGCCCCCGTCGTTCCTTCCAGCTGAATAATCCCGGCCTTCCCTCCGCTCTTCTTTACTAGCCATTCACCAGCCATCCGCCCTTCCGCCACAAAATCCGACGCAATCAATGTCGCAAACAGCGACGGATCAGTCACCGTCACCCCGCGGTCCACCAGCACCACCGGGATCTTCGCCGCCTTCACTTCCTTCAGAATCCCGTCCCACCCAGTC
Organism: Verrucomicrobiales bacterium; assembly: GCA_947462995.1. GTDB lineage: Bacteria > Verrucomicrobiota > Verrucomicrobiia > Verrucomicrobiales > V1-33 > V1-33. The sequence continues at coordinate 1,759 of CANHUG010000237.1, forward strand.
TCCACCTTCGGAGCCAGAATGATCGCACTCACACCCTGAGCAATGAAACTCCGGATCGCACTGATCTGCGCTTCCTGCTGTCCCTGAGCATCCGAAAACTTCAGCTCAATCCCGCGCTTCGCCGCCTCGGCCTTCACCGACTCCGTCTCCGCCGTCCTCCACGGATTGTCAGCCCCGATCTGCGAAAACCCCACCACCAGCTTCCCTCCAGTCGATCCACCACCACCACCGCCGCTGCTTCCGCTCGGCTTGCATGCTGAAAACGAGACCGCGGCCGCAAGGCCGGCAAGGCAAAGGAAGGATTGGCGCTTCATAGGTTTTGGGGGGAAAAGTTTTTCGATCAATCAGGATACGCGCTGCCGCGCGATCAGTTTCTGCAGCAGTATGAATCCCAGCAGCAGGCCGCCACTCGCAATCCGCAGCCACGCTGGGTCAAGGCTGCCATCAAAATCAAGGATCGTCTTGATCGTTCCGAGAATCAGAACCCCCAGAAACGTCCCAAACACCCATCCGCGCCCCCCCGTCAGCACGGTCCCCCCGATCACCGCCGCCGCGATCGCATCCAGCTCCAATCCCGTCCCGCGCGTCGGATCACCACTGCTCAACGCCAGCGTCGAAATCACCCCGCCCAGCGCCGCACACCCGCCGCACACCCCGTACACCGCCACCCGCGTCGCCCCCACCGGCAACCCCATCAGCGCCGCACTCGCCTCATTCCCACCCAGCGCATAAACATTCCGCCCGAACCGCGTCCCGTGCGCCACCACCATCCCCGCCGCCACCACCACCAGATAAATCAGCGGCCCCACCGTCAGCAGCAATCCCTCACCCAGCGGCAACCCGCGCTCCCCTAGATCATCATAAAACGCACTCCGGATCTCCACCGACCGCGGACTCACCACAAACGCCATCCCCCGCGCCAGAAACATGCCCGCCAGCGTCACCAGAAACGCAGGAATCCGGAAATAATGAATCACCCATCCCTGAAACAACCCGAACCCCACCCCGATCCCCACCGCCGCCAGCATCGCCACCGGCGCAGACCACCCCAGCCCGCCTATCACCTTCGCCAGAAACACCGTCGTGAACGCCATCACCGCACCCACCGACAAATCAATCCCGCCAGACAGAATCACAAACGTCATCCCCACCGCCACCACCCCCAGAAACGCACGGTCCTTGAACAGATTCAGCACCACCCGCGCCGACAGAAAATTCTCATAACCCGCCCCGGCCGCAACAAACAACGCCACCAGCACTAGTCCCGTCGCCATCAGTGGCAACAATCGCGAAGCAAGGATCCGGTTCATGCAGCAACAGATTGAGTACGCTTTCCAAACCTCGCCCGCAGCCGCGGCGAATGCAGCAGGCACACCGCCAGAATCACCACCGCCTTCGGCACCGGTGCCACCGCCGGAGCCACATTCTGATTGTACAACGTCAGCGTCAGGGTCTGCAGCAGCAGCGCCCCCACCACCGATCCCGCCAGACTGAACCGCCCCCCAGTCAGCGCCGTCCCCCCAGCCACCACCGCAAAAATCGCATCCAGTTCCCTCGTGTCCCCGATCCTCGCAGGATCCGCCGCAGATATGTTAGCCGCCTCCAGCACCCCGGACAACCCCGCACAGAATCCACTGAACCCGTAAACCGCCAGCCTCACCCCGCCCGTCTGAATCCCCGCCAATCGGCTCGCCTTCTCATTGTCCCCCGTCGCCTCAATGAACAATCCCGCCGCCGTCCGCCGCAGTAGCCACCCAGTCACCCCCGCAAGCAACAGCACCAGCACCACCGGCACCGGCAACCCTCCCACCGACCCGTTCGCCAGCCACGTCAGACTCCGATTCGCAAACGGCACCATCTGACTCCCCGTCAGCAGCATCGCCAATCCCCGCCCCGCCACCATCATCACCAGCGTCGCAATGATCGGCTGCAACCCCACCCTCGCAATCAGCACGCCATTCACCAGCCCCAGCAACGTCGCCAACCCCAGTCCCGCCGCCACCGCCTGCCCCATCGAAGCCCCCGCATTCACCTGCATCGCCGCCACCGCCCCGCTCACCGCCATGATCGACCCCACCGACAGATCCACGCCACCCGTCGCAATCACCAGCGTCATCCCTAACGCCAGCAGCATCGGCACCCGCGCCCCCTGATTGAAAATATCCACCACCGTCCCGAACAACCGCCCGTCCTTCCACTCCACATGGAAAAATCCCGGCGAAGCCACCGCATTGAACACCAGCAGCACCACCAGCGCCACCAGCGGCCAGACTAACGTGGAACGGATCTCCTTCATGACGCAGCAACAGTTTCCATAATCGTCCTCAGCGAAATCGCCGGCCCGTCCAGCACCGCCGCCTGCCTCCTGTCCCTCAACACCACCACCCGGCTGCAGTTGCGCACCACTTCCTCCAGCTCCGCAGAGATAAACAGAATACTCATCCCCGCACGCCGCAACTCCCCGCACAACGCCTCGATCTCCGCCTTCGCCCCCACATCAATCCCCCGCGTCGGCTCGTCCAGAATCAGCAACCTCGGCTGCATCGCCATCCACCGCGCCAGCAGACACTTCTGCTGATTCCCGCCGGACAATGTCCCGATCGGCGTCTCCGGCCCGCGCGTCCGGATGTTCAGCGCCGCAATGAACTTCGCCGCTAACGCTTCCTGCTCCGCACGCGGCACCCGCCTCAGCACGCCCCGCGACGCCTGCATCGCCAGCACAATGTTCTCCCGCACACTCAGCGACGGAATGATCCCCTCCACTTTCCGGTCCTCGCTGCAGAACGCCAACCCCGCAGCCATCGCCGCCCGCGGCGACCCCAGCGCCACTTCCTCACCTCCCGCCTTCACCCGCCCGCCCGTCGCCCCATCAATCCCGAACAGCATCCGCGCCGTCTCCGTCCGCCCGCTCCCCAGCAACCCCGCCAACCCGGTCGCCTCCCCCGCCGCCACCGAAAATGTCAGCGGCCCCACCACCCCTCGCCGCTCCAATCCCTCCACCCGGAACGCCTCCGCACCCCCGCCACAAACCACTCCACCATCCCCACTCGAAGCCGTCACTTCCTTCCCGATCATGTGACTCACCAGCTCCAGCCGCGGCAATCCCGCCGCCTCCCACGTCCCCACCAGCGCCCCATCCCGCAACACCGTGATCCTGTCGGACACCGCATAAATCTGATCCAGAAAATGACTCACAAACACAATCCCCATCCCCTCACCCCGCAACCGCCGCATCACCGCAAACAATTCCTCCGACTCCCGCGCATCAAGACTCGACGTCGGTTCATCAAGAATCAGCACCCGCGCCTCCTGATCCAGCGCCCGCGCAATCGCCGTCATCTGCTGCACCGCCACCGGAAACGATCCCAGCAACGCCCCCACATCCACCTCCAGCCCTAGCCTCGCCAGCGCCGCACGCGCCCGCCGCTTCACTTCCCCATGCCGAATGAACGGCCCCCGCATCGGCTGCCGCCCCATCAGAATGTTCTCCGCCACACTCAAGTTAGGCAGCAGATTCACTTCCTGATACACCGTACTGATCCCCGCCGCCTCAGCCTCCCGCGGACTCGCCGCCCGAATCCCCCGCCCCGCCACCGTCACCGTCCCGCCATCCGCCTCATGCACCCCCGTCAGCACTTTGATCAGGGTGCTCTTCCCCGCCCCGTTCTCCCCCATCAGCGCATGAATCTCCCCGGCCCGCAGCCGGAACGTCACGCCCTTCAGCGCCGTGAACGACCCGAACCGCTTCACTATCCCGTTCGCGTGGAGTAGCTCGCTCATGAATTCAGTCAGGGTTTCATCAGCACCATGGGCCCGCCCGACGGCCGGGTCACAAAACACACCGGATCAATCCCCGTCGCCGACCGGTACGCCGACGCCACCCGCTCCGCAATCTCCTCAGCCCTCGCCGCATCCACCAGCGCCACACAGCACCCGCCAAATCCCCCGCCCGTCATCCGGCACCCGTACACCCAGCCATCCGGCCCCACCGCGCCCGCCGCCGCCACCACCGCATCCAATTCCGCACAGCTCACCTCGAAATCATTCCGCAGCGACACATGGCTCTCGCCCATCAATCGCCCCAGCTCCGGCCACGCCCCCGCCTCAAGCGCCCTCACCGCCGCCAGCGTCCTCACATCCTCAGTCACCACATGCCGCGCCCTCCGGTAAAGCCTCGGCAGCATCCGCTCCCGGAACGTCTCCAGCATCTCCCCGCTCGCCCGCCGCAAGTCAGGAACCCCCATAATCCTCGCCGCTTCATGACAGTCGTCCCGGCGCGCCCGGTACCCGCCGTCATTCAACGCATGCTTCACCATCGTGTTGATCACCAGCACCGCCACCTCCCCTCCCGGCATCGCCACATGCCGGGTCTCCCGCGTCAGGCAGTCAATCAAGAGCAGGTGCCCCGCC
>CANHUG010000238.1 GCA_947462995.1 Verrucomicrobiales bacterium
ACAAACCATCCGCATACAACGTAAAACGCCGCCTCAACATCGCCCGCCGCGCCTCCTGATACCGCACCCCCACCGCCTTCAACGCCCCATCCTCCTTCACCCCATCCTGCCCACACACCTCCGCAGCACCACACACCAAAATCGCTAGCGCCACCAGCACCCGCGCACCACCTGTCCTCACAAAACTCAGCATCCCCACCTTCATGACCCTCCCCCCGGCTGAAGCTCCACCGCCTTCAAATCAAACAAGGTCCCGTCGTCGTGAGTCAACCCGTTCACCCTCAATATCAAGGTCTCCGCCTGCTTCGGTATCGTCATCCGCCCCGCGTCAATCGTCCGACTCTCCGCATCGGGCATTTTTGCATCCTCATCATCCCGATCCTTCTCCCGCTCCTCCGCCGTCTGCACAGGCTCCACCTCCACCGCCACCGGTTCCCCCAGCGCTACACCCCCCGCCCCTAGAAACTGCAACTCCGCCGTCCCCCCGCCCAGCGCACCCACCCTCGCCTTGATCTTCACATCCCAACTCCCCGTCGGCACCCCGAATGCCCGCAGTTTCCACAACACCGACGCCCCACCCGCCGGCCGCAACCCACCCAGCACATCCTTCGTGTTGCTCAAACGGCACTCACCTCGCCAGGAACACCCTAACGCATCACCCACCCCCATCACCACCGTCCGCACCCGCTCCCCATCCCCGCCACTCATCATCCCCGGATCCGGCTCCCCCGCCACCCGCGCCCGCTCCTGCTTCACCCGCGCCACCCCTTCCCTGTCCTTCGCCTTCTCAAACGCCGCCTCCAGCACCGCCAGTTCCTTCCGATAACGATCCGTCGCACCCCGCGCCCGCTCCGCATACGACTTCAAAAACACCTCCCGCGCCTTCACCAGCGCCTCCGGCAGCACATCCGCCGCCTCCACCGCCACCGGCCCGCTCACCGGAACCAACTCCACCCTCGCCAGATTCATCAACCCCTCCGACGCCGCCTTCTCCGCCACCAACCGCAACCGCACCGGACCGTTGCTCAACGCCATCCTCCCAATCACCACCGTCTCATAAAGATTCCATCCCCCAGTCCCCTCCACCCCATGCACCACCGGCGCAGCCGCCGCCCCCAATCCTCCCACCCGCGAAAACGCCACCACTCCCCCAGCCTTCTTCTCCTCCTGACCCGAATCCCCGTCCTTCGTCCGCGGACTCCCCTTCACCGCACACCTCAACCGCACTTCATACCACCCGCTGAACTGCCCGCGCACATCCCACTCCACCGTCGCTCCCTTCTTGCTGAAAAAAATCACCCCAGTCGCCGGATCATCACGCAACCCACTCCCCCGCGTCGTCACCTCCCGCGCCTGCAGCAACACCCGCGCCCTCGTGTCCGCACGAGCCGCCGCTTCGCCTAACACACTCTCCCGCACCACCGCCACCCGCTGCGCTCCCTCATACTCCCCTGCCGCCGCACGCGACGTCTCCAATTCCTGCAACTCCGCCAGCCGCCGCGTCTGCAACGGCACATCTCCCGCCGCAATCTGCGCCGCACACCGCCGCCGCAGCTCCAGAATCTCCGGCAGCACCTGCCCTTCCTGACCCACCACCACCCCGCCAGCCAATATCAGCAACGCCACTCCCGCCCTCATGGCACCGTCCCCACCGGAATCAGCCGCAACGACCGCAGCCGGAACAATTCTCCTCCCTTCAACGCCGCCATCGACAACTCCAGCACCGGACTGTCCGCCAGCACCCGCAAGGTCCCCACCACCTCCGTCCGCAACTCATCCCATCCACTCCCAGCCCCCACATCCGCCCCCAACCGATAATACCCTTCCTTCACCTCAATCCGCCCACCACTCCCCTCCACCCCCGAAAACGTCAATTCCACTTCATACCCGCCCCCACTCATCCCCGCAGGCAACTTCCACCGCACCTTCGATCCCGGCGCCACCCACCCGCTCAGAATCCCTTTCCCATCCCCCTCACCCTTGCTCAACACCACCCCGCCCACCGCCTCAGCCTGCTCCGCCAGCAAGGTCACCCCGCTCCCCGCACTCGCATCCGCCACCGGCCTCTTCTTCCCCTCCCCACCACTTTCACCCATCGCCACACCCAAACTCCCCCGCTCCGCACGCACCTTCGCCGCCGCCCCATACGCACGCTTCGCCGCCAACTCCTTCTCCGCCTTCGCCAGCACCTGCGCATACTGCTCCCGCAACCCACGCGTCTCCTTCTCCACCGCATCCCGCCACTCCAACAATCGCACCTTCATCGGACTCACCCCAGCTTCCTGCCCCACCACCAGACACCCACCCGTCGCCACCGCCACTCGCAGCAACGTCCGGATCATGCCAGCCGATCTTCGCATGCACCCCCTATAACCGCTCCCGCTCCAATGTAAATTCAGGATTCCGTGATTTCCTCGTCACCCCGCCAAAGGAGAGGGTGACATTCCTGTCCCCCGAACCCCCACAACAAGCCCGTCCCTGCCCCGCCACCCAAACTCATCCCTCCGCAGACGCTCAGAGACTCTCGACGAATGATTCGAGTGAATCGGAAACGATGGCAGCACGAAGGAGGACGCGCAGCTTCTCCGGATCGGCGATGCCTTCGAGGGAATCGCGGAGGCCGTCGGGGATGGGGCCGAAGCGGAGATCGAGGGCTTCGAGGACGGATTGGCGGCGGGAACGGGCACGCTCTTCCATGCGGCCTTCTTGTTTGCCGTTGGCGAAGCCTTCCTTAATTCCATCCTTGCGACCTTCCATTCGGCCTTCCTGGTGAAGTTTCTGGGCGAGGGTCATGGCAGCGGTGCGGTGGGGTTCGGAACCGATGGACTTGATTTTATGGAAGAGGGCATCGTTGTCAACGGAGTCACGGCTGTACATGTAGCTGACGGCGAGGTGAAAGGTGTCGAGAAGGACCATGCGGAGGAGTTCGTCGTCCCAGATAGGGTCGCAGAGAAGCTCGCCGGAACGTTCGGCCTTGAGGATGCGGAGGACAAGGATGCCGTCGGGGGTGCTGCGGATGGCATCGAAAGGGAGGGCTGCCAGTTGGATGAGTTCGTAGAGGAAATCAGGTAGGTAGCGACGCATGGGGTCGTCAGGGCCGGTGAAGCTGAAGAGCGAAGAGAAGCTTGGGTCGACGTTCCAGACGCTGCCGTTTTGTGCGACGACGATGGAGACGATTTGTGGATAGGGCGGACGGTTGTCGGGGATTTGTTCCCAGCGGTGCCAGATGCCGACCTTGTAGCGGAGGAGGCGCATGGGGAGGCGGGGGTCGCGGGTGGATTGGTGTTCAAAGAGGACGTAGATGCCGATCTCGCGGCCGTCGGCTTTGGCGGAGAAGAGGATGTCGGATTCGGAGAGCCGGAGATCGGGATCAACGAAGGAGCCTGGCTCGAGCTTGAGGGTGGTCCAGTCGATACGTGCGGCGACTTCAGGTGGGAGTCGGTCGATGAGGAAGGCGGCGGCGGCGGCTGGGTTCGAGAGGCCGGCGCGGAAGAGACGGTCGTGGGCGTGGAAGGTGTCCTCGTCGGGCATGGGGGTGCGAGGAGGCTAGGGTGAAAGGGATACGGCGGCAAGCAGAAATGCGGTATCAAATAGTTTTCCGGATATGCCGCATAACGAGCATCGCAGGGTAATTGGCGATCGTTCAGGGTGCCACCTAACGCCACTCATCCCGGCCGCCTCCCCACCTTTTTCCCAGCATCCCAACACGCCCTTCGCGCCTTCGCGTGAGACCCCTCTCCCAACCCGCCCCCCTTCACCATTCCGAATTCTCACTTCTCACTTCTCACTTCTCACTTCTCACTTCTCACTTCCCCCGCCCCTCACCCCTTCTTCTCGTAAAACCTCAGCGCCTCAATATCACTCCCGAACTCCTTCAGCGGATACACCCCTCTCCCCGCACGCCCACCCGGATCCCGCACCAGATAATCATACCCCTCCTTCCCGCAAATCACCACAAAATGCGTCGTCCCCGACTCATACCTCAACCTCACAATCACCGGATTCCCGCCTAGCACGTTGTCGTCAATCAGCTTGAACGACGCATCGTTCTCATAAACAAACCCAACTCGCTCCGGAGCAATCTCCGCCGCCACCTCCCACTTCAACCACCCCTGCGGCGTATACCCCCCGTTCGCCGTCAGAAAATCATTCAACCGCTGCGGGTCCGTCTCCACCCCATACCCAGCCAGCACCATCGCCGTCGAACTCACCGCACAACCAGCCGACCCCAGCGTGTCATCCGACGGCCCCAGCCGATCCCCGCTCCACCGCGCATCCCCCTGCCGGAACCCAGGCATCTCAATCACCACCCGATCCGATACATACCGCCCCCCGCTCGCCGGCAGCTTCTTCTGCAATTGCGACCACTCCTTCTTCTGCCGGTAATCCCTCACCATCCACGCCACCCCAGCCACCGTCGCCGCCACCATCAGCACCACCGACACCACCACCACCACCCGACGACGGAAAAACGGCACCGCCCCCTCGACGACCGGCACCTCCGCCGTCACCGCAGGCGCTTTCTCCGCGCTCCCGTTCGCTCCTGGCTCCTCGTCTTTCATCCCCGCACCACACCCGACTTTCCTCCCAAGGCAACCGCTCCGTCTGCGGCGTTGCATTCCCTCTCCTCCACGCCCAACCGTCACCCCGCCACCGCCCCAACTCCGCCCAACCCATGCCCTCGTCCTTCTCGTGCCAGGTCCTCATCGCCGGCGGCGGCATCGCCGGTCTCTGGTCCCTCCGCAGGCTCCTCGCCGCAGGCTACAACGCCTTCCTCCTCGAACAAAATCACATCGGCTCCGGCCAGACGCTCGGTTCCCAGGGCATCCTCCACGGCGGCGTCAAATACGGGCTCGATGGCTCCAACCGCGCCATCGCCGACCAACTCCGCTCCCAACCCCCACGCTGGCTCGACTCCCTCGCCGGCCGCGGCGAACTCAACCTCTCCTCCGCCACCATCACCTCCCCCTGCCAACACCTCTGGGCCGCCGATTCATGGCTCGCCCGAGTCGGCGCAACCGTCGGCGCCCGCGCCATGCAGGGCGAAGTCACCAAACTCAACCCCGCCGACTGGCCCGCCGCCCTCCGCGACGGCGGCCACCACGGCTCCGTCTATCAACTCGAAGAATCCGTCCTCGACGTCCGCTCGGTCTGCCACGCCCTAGCCGATCCCGTCAAAGACCGCATCCTCCACGGCGCCATCGACGACCTTTCCATCAAGGACGGCCGCGTCACCTCCATCCAATGCGGCGACCTCTCCATCTCCGCCGACGTCTTCCTCTTCACCGCCGCCACCGGCAACGAACTCGCCTCCGCCGCCCTCGGCTTCGGCCCGAAAGCCACCCAACGCCGCCCGCTCCGCATGATCATGGCCCGCGGCCCGCTCCCCTCCCTCTGGGGCCACTGCGTCGCCGTCAGCCCCAAACCCGTCGCCACCATCACCTCCCACAACTCCGACTCCGGCCGCATCTGGTACCTCGGCGGCGGTGTCGCCGAAGACGGCGCTTCCCTCTCCAACGCCGACGCCATCGCCAACGCCGCACGCACCGCCGCCCGCATCCTCCCTAACCTCCCATGGCACGCCGTCCAGTGGGCCTCGTGGCTCGTCGACCGCGCCGAACCCGCCGCCGATAGCCGTCTCCCCGACGGACCCGTCCTCCGCCCCGCCACCAACGCCGCCGTCTGCTGGCCCTCCAAACTCGTCTACGCCCCTGCCCTCGCCGACCTCACCGAGGCCTTCGTCCGCTCCCTGACCTCCCCCTCCGGCCTCTCCTCCCCTCCCCCTCCGCTCCCCCTCGCCACCATGGGCTCCTACCCATGGGAATCCGCCTCATGGCTCTCACTCTGATTCCCATGCTCCCTCACCTCCCCTTCGGCCAATCCTCCCTAGCCACATCCCCGCTCGGCATCGGCACCGTCAAATGGGGCCGCACCGAAGGCCTCAAACACGCCCCCTTCTCCCTCCCGGACGACGCCACTCTCCACCAGCTCCTCGACGCCGCCGAAGCCGCCGGCATCAATGTCCTCGACTCCGCCCCAGCCTACGGTCTCGCCGAATCCCGTCTCGGCTCGCTCCTCACCTCACGTCCTGACAAATTCCACGTCTTCACCAAAGCCGGCGAATCCTTCTCCCACGGCGCTTCCTTCTGGGACTTCTCGGAATCCGC
>CANHUG010000239.1 GCA_947462995.1 Verrucomicrobiales bacterium
ACCGAAAACGCCCGTCCCGCAATCCGGCTGCTCACCACCGCCCGCTTCCCTGGCAGCACCTCAATCTCCCCCAGCGCAAACACCGTCTCCTCAAACGCCGTCTCCTCCGCCTCAGCCGTCTCCAGCTTCAGCAAGGCCGCCTCCGCTTCCTTCAGCCGCACCATGTTCTGAAACCGCCCGCTGTCCTCCGCAGCAACCGCCAGACTGATTGTCATCAAATACAATAGAATTGCTTTCATGGCCGGGTATTCGCTGTAGCTGCTTCAAAACGGATGCGGGCCAGATGATAGTCACGCCGCAGGTCCAACCCCATCGCCTGCATCTCCAGTTGCTGCTCGCGAGCCCGCAGAAACACCGCAAACGCCACCTCGCCCGCCTGCCACGACTTCTCCAGTCTCGCCGTCTGCGCCGCCGCCGCCGGCAGCAGGGTCCGCTTCAATCGTCCCGACGTCTCCGCCAGCACCTCCATCTCCCGGCGCGCCGTCTCCGCCTCCGCCGCTATCTGCACCCCTAACGCCGCCAGTTCCTCCCTCGCACGCAACGCCTGCGCCGCCGCCGCCGCAATCTCCCCCTCGTTCCGGTTCCAGAACGGCAACGGCACCGACAACCGGATCCCCGCAAAGCCCGTCGTCTGCGTGTCCCCATTGATCCGCTGATACTCCGGCCCTCCCGTCAATCCCGCCGACCAATCGTCCCACTTGCGCGCCTTCGCCAAAGCCGCCGCCGTCACCGCCGCATCACTCCGCGCCCTAGCCAATTGATAATCCGGCCGCCGCTGCCACACACCACCCGCCGCCACCGTCTCCGGCTCCGCCAGCTTCCCCGCCAGCACCAGGGTGTCCCCCGGCCCGATCCCCAGCGCCGGCTTCAATCGCTCGCTCTGCACCCGCAACTCCCCATCTAGTCGCACCACCTCCAACCCCGCACGCGCCGCCTCCAACTCCGCCTCCGCCGCGTCCGCCGCCGCTCCCTCACCCGATTCCGCACGCCGCCCGGCCGCCTTCGCCACCGCCTCGCTCAAGCGCACCTGCTCCACCGACAACGCCCGCCGCGCCTCCAGACTCAACCATTGCACCGCCATCGTCCGCACCTCCGCAATCAACCGCCTCTCCACATCCCGCACCTCCAGCACCGCCGCCGCCACCTGCTGCGCCCCTAGCGTCTTCTCCAGCGACAACCGCCGCGTCACCGGAAACGCCTGCTCCACAGAAAACACCGCCGCCGCTGGATTCAGCCGGTTCTGCGGCCGCCAATCCACACCCGCCCGCGGATTCGGCAAACGCCCCGCTCCCGCAACGCGCGCCTTCGCCTCCTCAATCGCCGTCCGCGCCACCCGCAATCCATAATGGTGCGACGCCACCCGCGCCGGCAACGCCTCCAACGGCAGACTCACAGTCTCCGCCCCCGCCATCACAGGAACAAATAAAATCAGAAATCGGTACATGCAGCATCATCTTGAAATTTGAGAGTCGCAATCGGCTGAACCCAGCCCGACCACGCAGAATCAATCCCTGCCGGCAGATCCACCGGCGGCACGACTCTCAAATCCTCAGAGATACCGATCTCGCAATCACATGCGGACTCCCGCACCCGCCACCCGGATCCGGCGGGCCTCGCGGCAACACGTCCAGTCCTCCCAGTTCCATCAATCCGCGCGACTCCACCAGCCACGGCTGCCAAACCGCCGTCCACACCGTCGCCGGCAACTCCATCACCACCAGCGACGTCTCCCCAATCAACGGGGCCACTTCCTCATCATGCTCATCTCCATCATGCTCATCTCCATCGTCCCCGTGCTCATGCTCATGATCGTGGCAATCACCCTCATCATGACAGTGAACACAGCACGCCGCCCGCACAATCCCGCTGCACTCGCACAGCCAACCGCGACTCACTCCCTCCACCGGCACGCACCCCACCGCCGCCGCCACAAGCAGCATCAGCAGTCGGCGCACCAGTTCATTCATCACCCCTCCCATGCCACACCCCAGCCATTCCGCCAGCACAGATCTCGCCGCTCTGCCTCCCCGCGGAAAGGAAACGGTCGCACGACCCGTAGCCCTCCCTAGACTCATGCCCATGAAGCTACGTTACCCGACGCGCTCCCTCCTCCTCGCTCTCGCCCTCTCGAGCCGCGCCGAGGACGCCCTGCCGAAACCAGATCCCTCGTTCGCCCCCGACGCGCCCCCCGGCCACTCCGTCCACGGCGACAGCTTCGACGAAGGCCCGCGCCGCCGTCTCCCGCTCCTCCCCGGCTGCGGCAATGTCTCTTTCCCAGTCACTTCCTCCCACCCCGAAGTCGCCGCCTATTTCAATCAAGGCGTCGCCCAACTCCACGGCTTCTGGTACTGGGAAGCCGAACGCTCGTTCCGCACTGTCCTCCAGCTCGACCCCACCTGCCTCATGGGCCACTGGGGCATGGCCATGGCCAATCTCGAAAACGAAGAACGCGCCCGCAAACTCATCGCCAAGGTCACCGACGACGCCCTCAAATCCGTCCCCCCGCGCGAAAAAGCATGGCTCGAGAGCGCCCGGAAATTCTTCCGCGAGAAAAAGAACGACAACGAACGCAAAGACGCCGCGCGCGACCTCGTCAAAGACATGGAACGCATCGCCATGGACTTCCCGGACGACCTCGAAGCCCGCGCCATGGCCGTCTGCTTCATATGGCGCAACCAGTACCGCCACGGCATCGAAGGCTCCAGCCACCTCGCCACCGACGCCCTCGCCCAGCAGATCCTCGCAAAAAATCCCCTCCACCCGGTCCACCACTATCTCATCCACCTCTGGGACCACGAACGCCCCAAACAGGCCCTGACCGCCGCCGCCATGTGCGGCCCCTCAGCCCCCGGCGTCGCCCACATGTGGCACATGCCCGGTCACATCTACAGCGACCTCGAACGCTGGAACGACGCCGCATGGCAACAGGAAGCCGCCGCCCGCGTCGATCACGCCCAGATGATCAGAAACCGCATCTTCCCCGACCAGATCCACAACTTCGCCCACAACAGCGAATGGTGGATCCGTAACCTCAACAATCTCGGCGAAGCCCGCAAAGCCCTCCGCATCGCCAGAAACATGATCACCATGCCGCGCATCCCGCGGTCCAAAAAGGTCGGCCCGGAACCCTCACAATCCTTCGACGAAGGCGGCAGCACATGGCAGTACGGCCGCAACCGTCTCTTCGAAACCATCCTCCGCTGGGAACTCTGGGATGAAGCCCTCGCCCTCAAAGACTCCGTCTATCTAGCCAAAGGCCGCGACTTCGAAGACCAGTGGAAACCGGATCAGTTGCTCGCCCTCGCCTCCTACGCCAAATCCGACGCCCTCAACGGCCGCCGCTGGCTCGCCAGTCTCGAAGAACGTCAGGCCGCCGCAGAACGCGAACGCACCGAAGCCACCGCCGCCGCTGAAACCAAGGCCCGCACCGAAAACAAAAAACCTGACGAAATCCGCAAGGCAGGCGAAGACGCCGGCCGCGACGCCGACCGTCGCGCCAAACAACTCGATTCTCCCATCCGCGAACTCCGGATCCGCGACCACCTCGCCAACGGCCGCACCGAAGAAGCCAAAAAACTCGCCGCCGACCTCAAGGACGTCCCGGAACACCGCATGGCCATGCTCCACCTCGCCCTCGGCAATCCTGACAAAGCCGCAGAAACCGCCAAGGGCTTCGCCGACCGCTCCCCTCGCCAGTCCCAGCCCCTGGCTCTCCACTCATGGATCCTCTGGGAAACCGGCAAACGCACCGAAGCCGTCGAGGCCTTCAACCGGCTCCGCGACATCGCCGCCCAATCCGACGGCGACCTCCCCATCTTCGCCCGTCTCCAGCCAGTCATCGACGCCGCCGGTTGCGGCCCAGCATGGCGCAAGCCCCCGATCCCTGCCCAGGATCTCGGCGAACACCCATCCCCAGATTCCCTCGGCCCCATCGAATGGAACCCATGGATCGCTCCACAGTGGTCCGCCCTCGACGCCGACTCCAAACCCGTCACCAGCGACTCCCTCAAAGGCCGCCCTCACATCCTCATCTTCTTCCTCGGCAACGCCTGCACTCACTGCAATCAGCAGATCAAAGCCTTCGCTGACAAATCCGCCGCCTTCACCGACGCCGGGCTCTCCATCTCCGCCATCAGCACCGACCCCCCAGCCGAGGTCAAAACCGGCAACCCGCCTCCCTTCCCAGTCTTCTCAGGCGCAGACTCCTCCGCCTTCAAGGCCTTCGACGCATGGGACGACTTCGAAAACAAACCGCTCCACGCCACCTGCCTCATCGACGCCTCAGGCCGTCTCCGCTGGCAGCACGTCAGCTACGAACCGTTCATGCTCCCTGACTTCCTCCTCGAAGAAGCCAAGCGGCTCCTCACCATCACCCCGCCACCACCCGAAGGCGTCGCCGTAGTGAAGTGAGGAACCGCTAGTCAGAAACCGCCCAACGCCTGCCCTCAGTCGTTCCAGACTTCCATCTCCGTAACGCCGCTCTTCGCCTGTCCCTTGTGCGTGCACACTAGCCGCACTTTCGACGCACTCACCCGGTCAAACCGCACCGCATTCATCGACCCGCCCGCCGCCTTCTCCGGCGTCCTCTTCTGCCCGGTCGCCGCCTTCCATTCCTTCCCGTCGAAGTACTCCACCGAATAACTCTCCGGTGCCTGCACGCCCCCGCGGTCATCAAAGAACCCGATCTCAAGGCGGCTGAATTCCTTCGCCGCACCGAAATCAATCTCCAGCCAGTCGCTCGGCGTCGTCGATCCATAACAAGTCCAGCGGTTCACCGGCACCGGCAGATATCCCGTCCGCCCGTCATTCGCCAGCTTCGGCAGTCCGCCAAACGTATCGTGATGCGACGCACTCGCCTTCGGATACCCCTCGCCCTTCTGATTCAGCGCCAAATTCCCCGCCGGCGGAGCCGCCGCCACATACGGCCTCACCCCCGGCCCCCAGGCCTCGAACTCCGTCAGCCCGGCCTTCCCCGTCTCCCCGTGCACCAGCACCGCCCGCACCTTCTCCGCGTCCAGCTTCGGAAAGCTAACCGTATTCGCACGATGCCCTTCAGGCTTCTCCGGCACCCGCTTCTGACCAGGTACTTCCACCCACGCGCTCCCGTTCCAGTACTCCAGCGCATACGACGCCGGCGCCGTCACGCCCTTCCCGTCATCAAGGAAATACAGCTTCACCATCTCGATCGGCCGCTTCATCCCGAACTCCACTGTCACGCTGTCGCTCGCATTCGGCGAACCCTCAGCCGTCCACCGGTTCGGCGGATGAATCGTGTACCACGAATGCCCGTCGCACACTTTGTTCAGCGAGGTCTTGTCCGCCGTGAACGTCGCCCCATACTTCGGCCAGTAATCGCCGTCGTTGTTCACCGCATAATTGAACTGCACCGTCTCCGCCTTCGGCTGGCGCACCACCACCGGCAGCTTCGCCGTCACCTTTGTCAGGGTCGCAGACGACGCAATCTCCTTGCCGTCCGCCAGCACCCGCAACCCCGCACCCTTGCCATATCGCGTCCCGTCCTTGTCCCACAGAATGCTCAGACGCACCCCGCGGTACGCAATGTCATCCATCGCAAAATACGCCCACTCCGCCGGTGCCAGCGGATCAATCTCCACCGTGTCGTCCGCCCGCGTCTTCAACCCGGCCAGCCCAGTGATCACCAGATCATTGAAGCTGCTGTGGAAATAATGCTCGCTGTGATTGTACCCGTCATGCCCCTCGAATGACCCCGTGTCAGGATGCAGCGCTTCCGCCAGATACGGCTGCCCGTCCTTCCGGTGCGACTTCGAAAAAATCTGCAGCAGCTTCACATAGTCCGCACGCGTCACCACATCCTGAGGATACCCGTGCAGCACGTTCGCCAGCGCCTTCAGCGTCTGCGCCGTCGAATACGGCCAAGACTGCCCGCTCCACCAGCAGCAACCCTTCTGCAGCAGGAACATCGGATCATGACGCTCCACCGACAGCGGCCCGAAGTCCGCATAGAAATAATTCCGGTCCATCAGGAACTTCCACGCCGTCTCACGCCCGGGATCGACCATGTTGAACTGCCACGGAATATACCCGTGTTCCTCCCGTCCATGCGGGCTCCCGGCATGCTTCCCGGATTGATAAGTCAGGGTGTGCTTCGCCACCACATTCCCTTCCTTGTCCTTCTCC
>CANHUG010000240.1 GCA_947462995.1 Verrucomicrobiales bacterium
GCTCAGCACCAGCGTCAACTCCACCTCGTGCACCGCCTCACGAATCGTCACCGACTTGTCCGACAGCACATCAATCTTCACCGCCGGCGGCAGCTGCGCCTCGATCTGCGGCAGCAACCCACGGATCCCATCCACAATCGCCACCGTGTTCGACCCCGGCTGCTTCTGAATCGCCAGCACAATCCCCCGCACCGACTTGAACCAGCTCGCAATCCGCGTGTTCTCCACACTGTCGATCACATTCCCCAACTGCTCCAGCCGCACCGGCGCCCCGTTCCGGTACGCCACCACCAGCCGCCGGAACCCGGCCGCATCCGTCAGTTGCCCGTTCGCCTGCACGTTCGCCGCCTCGTTAGGCCCGTGCAGGGTCCCCGTCGGCAGATTCACATTCCCCGTCTCCATTGCCCCCACCACTTCATCAATCCCCAACCCCTGACTCGCCAGCGCCCGCGGATCCAGTTGCGCCCTCACCGCATACTTCTGCGGCCCGAAAATGTTCACCTGCGCCACCCCCGCAATCGTCGACAACCGCTGCGCAATGAACGTGTCCGCATACTCGTTCACCTCACTCAACGGCAGGCTCTCGCTCGTCACCGCCAGAAAAATCACCGGCGAATCCGCAGGATTCACCTTCTTGTACGTCGGCGGATTCGGAAGATCCCGCGGCAGCAGCTTCTGCGCCGCCGTGATCGCCGACTGCACATCCAACGCCGCCGCATCCAGATTCCGGTCCAGATTGAACTGGATCGTGATGTTCGTCAGCCCCAGCGCCGACGACGAGGTCATCGAATCAATCCCCGCAATACTCGTAAACTGCCGCTCCAGCACCGTCGCCACACTCGACGCCATCGTCTCCGGACTCGCCCCAGGCAGATTCGCCGTCACCGACAGGGTCGGGAAATCCACGTTAGGCAGATCCGACACCGGCAACCGCGTGAACGCAAACATCCCGAACCCCAGCACCGCCAGCATCAGCAGCGTCGTCATCACCGGACGCCGGATGAACGCCTCGCTCAGATTCACCTCGCCCCTCCTTTCCCCGCCGTCTCAGCCACCACTTTCCCGCCCGGCACAATCCTCGACTGCCCCACCACCACCACCGTCTCCCCCGCCTTCACCCCTTCACCTATCAAACTCTCGCTCCCCGCACTCCGCACCACCCGCACCGGCCTCACCTCCGCTGTCCCGTCCGCCTTCACCACATACAACCTCGGCCCCTGCTGGCTCGCCGTCACCGCCGCACTCGGCACCACTACCGCCCCCTTGTCCGTCCCCAGCCGCAACGCAACCTCCACAAACGCCCCCGGCCACAACGTCCGCTCTTTGTTCTCAAACTCGCCCTTCAACCCGATCGTCCCCGTCGCCCGGTCCACCGTGTTCGCAATGAACACCAGCCGCCCCTCTCCTAACACCCTCCCGTCCCTCGCATCCCGCGCCGTCACCGCCAGCCCCTCGCCCCCCCCCTCCATCCCCTTCCGGATCGCCTCCAGATGCTGCTCAGGCAGCGCAAACGCCACCTGAATCGGATCCAGCTGCACCACCGTCGTCAGCGGTTCGTCATCCCCCGCCTTGATCAGATTCCCCGGCCTCAGCCGGATGCTCCCGGTCCTCCCCTCAATCGGACTCTCAATCGTCGTATACCCCACCTGCGTCTCCGCAATCAGCACCAACGCCTCGTCCGCCTTCACCGTCGCCGCCGTCGACCCAGCCTGCGCCCGCGCCTTCTCCAATTCCTCCTTCACCCCAGACCCACGCGCATCCAGCAACTCCTGACGCTTCAGATTCAACTCCGCCGCCGCCGCCAGCGCCCGGTCCCGCTCCAGATTCGCCCGCGCCGCCGCCAGCTGAGTGTCAAACAGCCTCGGCTGAATCGAAAACAACAGATCCCCTCGCTTCACTTCCTGCCCTTCCTCAAAACTCACCCCGATCAGCTCCCCGCCCACCTGCGCCTTGATCCCGATCGATGCCACCGGCTCCACATTCCCGAACGTCCTCACCTCCAACGGCACATCCTTCGTCTCCACCACCGCCACCGTCACCGGCACCGGCATTCCCCCGCCTCCCTTCCCCGCACCCGCACCCGCCCCGGGCTTCTCGGAACATCCGCTCGCCATCACCGCCACCGCAAAAATTGTCAGGATCTTCAACGCTTTCATTTGTTAGTTTATTTGATTCACCAGCCCCCGCCCAGCGCACGAATCAGCAGCACCGTCGCCACATGCCGCTGCCCCGCAGTCTGCCTCGACTGCCTCAACGACTGCAGCCGCGACCGGTCCGCATCCACCACCTCCAGAAATGACACCGCTCCCGCACGGAACCGCTCCGCCGACAGCTTCGCCGCCCGGCCCGACGCCTCCACCGCCCGCAACTGCGCCGCTTCCTGCTCCGCAAGATAACGCAGCGCCGACAACTGGCTCTCCACTTCCTGAAACGCCCGCAGCGCCGTCTGCTCGTACTCCGCCAATCGCTCCTCGAACTGCAGTTTCCTCCCATCGTAAACCACCGCATTCAACGCCTGCTCGAATATCGGGAAATTCACCGACGACCCCGCCGCCCACGCCTTGCTCCCCTTGGTGAACAAATCATCCGTCATCGACGACTCCACTGCCAGCCGCCCCGTCAGCCGCACCGACGGAAAAAATGCCGCCTTCGCCGCCCCGATCCTCGCACTAGCCGCCGCCAGGCGCCGCTCCGCCTCCGCCACATCAGGCCTCCTCTGCAGCACATCCGCTGGCACCCCAGCCGGAACCTGCGGCGGTGTCCCCGCCAGCGGAGCCACCTTCAACTCAAACGATGTCGCCCGCCTCCCCGCCAGCGTCGCCATCATGTTCACCAATCCCGCCCGCCGCTGCTCAAGCACCGCCAGTTCCGCCTGCGCATCCGCCGTCTCCGTCTCCGCACGCGCCACATCCAGCTCGCTGATCGCCCCGCTCCGGAACCGATCCCTCACCAATCCCGTCGCCCGCTCCCGCAACGCCACGGTCTCCCGCAAGATCACCATCTCCGCCTCCACCGTCCGCAACGCAAAATAACTCTGCGCCACATCCGCCTGCAACGCCAGCTTCGCCGCCTCACCCAGCGCCGCCGCCGCCCCGGCCTCCGCTCCCGCAGCCTCCACCTCACGCCTCACCCGACCCCAGAAATCCAGCTCCCACGACGCCTCCAGCGGCACTCGAAACTGGTTCCACGTCGCCCCGAAAAACGCGATGTCTCCCCGCGACCGCCGCAGATTCCCCGAATCCCCGCGCCGGTCCGCCGACGGCCGCACGTTCGCATCCGGCAGCAACTCCACCTGCGCACCCCTAACCACTAACCTCGCCTGCTCCACCCGCAGCATCGCCGCCCTCAACCCCGGATTCCCCTCCGCCGCCATCGCCTCCAACCGGTCCAGCTCCCCATCCCCGAACACCCGCCACCACTCGCCGCGCGGCACCCCATCCGCCGGCCGCGCATAACGCCACACGCCTTCCTCCTTATACCGCGGATCCGCCACCACCTCCGGCTTCACATAGTTAGGCCCCATCGGCGCACAACTCCCCAGCCACAAACCTAACACCCCCATCAGCATTCCGGCCCCGATCCTCATGCCCCCGCTCCTTTCAGAAAAAACGCCGCCACAAACCCAGCATGCCGCGTCAACTCACCCTTCGCACCATCCCGCAGCCAGTCCCTCGTGAACTGAAACACCAACCCACGCAACGCCACCGCCAGCAGCGCCGCTTCCCCTCCCCCAATCTCCCCGCGCCTCTGCGCCCCCGCAATCCACTCCGTCAATCGCGCCGTCACCTGCGCCATCTCCCGCAACACCCCGGACGAATGCGTCGCATTCCGCGTGAACTCAATCTGCTCCCTCACAAAACATTCGAAGAAACCCCGGTGTTCCTCAAAATGCCGGAACATCGCCAGCACCACCGACCGCACCGTCTCCCCCATCCCCCGACCCTCCTCAATCTCCTCACCCACCGCCTCATCCAGCCTCCTCACCTTGCTCCCTAGCAACTCCTGCAGCAACGCCTCCTTCCCAGGAAAATACAAATACAAGGTCCCCGCCGCCATCCCAGCCTCCCGCGCCACCTGATCCATCGACGCCTCCGCATACCCGCGCGCAATCACCACCCGCTCCGCCGCAGCCAGAATCGCCTCCCGCCTCACCCGCTTCCCAACCTCCCGCCTCGCCTCCACCCGCTCAATTGAATCAGTCTTCATTTTCTGAACCATCGTTCAGAAATCCAACTCAAGGCAACAAGGTTCTCACACACCTCCCCTCCGCATCCGTGGATCAACCCACCATGGCACACCGCCCCCCGGCACGCCCGTGCCTCCCACCAATCAACCCATCACCCCCGGCCTCAGCTCACACCACCCGGCGTCGCCGCCCAGCCACCAACCCAGCCGCCGCCAACGCCAGCACCCCAACCCCCGGCTCAGGCACCGCATACACTTCCAATTCATCAATCGCAATGCCCCCATCCATCCCGTTCCCGGACACCATCAGCCGCAACCCAGTCGCCGTCACCGGCGCGAACGAATACTCATGCCGATCCGCCGTATCCAACCCGGCCGCATCATAATAAATACTCCCAAGCGTCGTCCAGTCACTATCCGCCGTCCCCGCACCAGGCGTCGCCACATTCGTGTACTGCAACAAATACGTCCCCGCCGCCCGATCCCCGAAATTCCCCGTGTTGTCCCGCCCGAACGCCACTCCCTGAATCGCATACGACCCATTGAAATTCAGCCCCGCAAACGACGCCTCCGAATCCCCGATCCACGAATTCGCATTCCCATACACGCCGTCATTCAATCCCCCAATCGTGTGCGTCGGTGCAAACGCCCCGCCTCCCAGCAAATCCTTCGCAAACGCCGTGCTCGTCAGCCCGAGATTCGTCGCCGCATCCATCGTCCCACCCGTCGTCACCAACGTCAGCGCTGGCGCACTCGGCGCATACGCCTCCAATTCATCAATCGCGCCCCCATCCGCAAAACTGCTCCCCGGCACCGTCAACCGGATCGCCGCCGCCTCCACCGCCGCAAACCCCCACTCGTGCCGCAACGCCATCGACAGCGGACTCCCCACCACCCCATTCGAAATGTAATTCACACTCCCAGCCACCGCCCACCCAGTCGTCGGATCACCCGTCACCGCCAGCGACGATCCCCCGCCACTCACCTGCGTGTAATGCACCGTGTACAACCCAGCCGACCGGTCCGCAAACGTCCCCGTATTGTCCCGACCCCACGCCACCCGTCCCACCGACACCGTCGACCCGAACGTCAACCCCACGTACGAATTCAGCGAATCCCCAATCCACGAATTTGGATTCCCAAACAATCCGTCCCGCACATTCGGAATCTTGTGAATCGGCAGGGTCCCTCCGCCAATCTCATCCAGCCCGAACGCCGTCGTCCCAGCCGCCGTCCCGTAATTCCCGCCACCAATCGTCCCCCCAATCTGATTCAACGTCAGCTGCGCTCGCGCAGCACCAGCAGTCAAACTGATCAAGGCAAAGGAAAGCAGTCGGGTCTTCATAACGGTCGGGGGGGGCAAATAATCGGGGAGATTAATCCCGCATGATGACCACCCGACACCAGAATGGGAAGCCTCTTTTCCCACCATTT
The DNA here is from genome assembly GCA_947462995.1 of Verrucomicrobiales bacterium. GTDB lineage: Bacteria > Verrucomicrobiota > Verrucomicrobiia > Verrucomicrobiales > V1-33 > V1-33. Next base: position 5,620 of record CANHUG010000240.1, read on the forward strand.
TCAACTCACCCCCCTCCCCACAAACCTCGGCCTCTCCCAACTAGCCCGGGCACGCGAGGCTCCGTACTCGCGCCTCCCAAAAAGCCCACTTTCTCACTCCCCCCTCCTCAACCACAACCGCTGCGCCGTCCGCCCCGCCTTCCACCCCCCGCACAACTCCACCCTCGCCGCACCCCCGGGCTCCGCCATCGCCAGCACCCGCATCACCGTCTCCGCCCCACACCCAGGCACACCACGCCGCCTCAACCACCCATAAACCACCCGCCGCCGCAACGCCGCCGCCATCCCCCGCAACTCCCCCACCCCCAATTCCTCCTTCGCCGCCACCTCCGCCGCCATCCCGTCCAAAAACTCCCCATCCTCCATCGCCATCGCCACCGCTCGACACATCGCCGCCCGAAAATCCCTCCCCGCCGCCGCCACCATCGCCGGAATCACATCGTGCCTCATCCGGTTCCGCAGAAAATCCCGCTCCGCATTCGTCCCATCCTCACGATACCCAATCCCCTCACGCTCCGCCCACCTCCCAATCTCCA
>CANHUG010000241.1 GCA_947462995.1 Verrucomicrobiales bacterium
CGAGCGGCGAGGCTGGCGATTGAGTGGGGGCGGCTGGAGCTGGCTCCTTCGCGGCTGCTGCTGGAATGGTCGACGAAGCCGGCGGCTGAGGTGCCGCTGGCGCGGATCCGGCTGAGTTGCCGGTGGCTGGCGTTGAGGGGAGAGCGGGTGGTGGCGGAGCGTCGGCTGCGGGAGGTGCTAGGGATGGGGGTGCACGATGCGGAATCCGAGCTGATGCTGTGTGCGCTGCTGTTGCGGCCTGAGGGGAGCAATGCGGGGCGGGTGAGGGAGGCGATGGAGCGGTTGAGTGCGGTGGCTAGTGAGGATTCGGTTGCGTTCGAGAGCCGGTCGGATGCGATGAAGATGGAGGTGAGGGCATATCTGGAGGGACCGGCGAGGCCGATGCTGACGCCGGAAGTGGAGTCGCGATTGCTGCGGGAGCTGGATGTGCTGGTGGAGAATGCGTTGCCTGAGGCGGTGAGGCCGCTGCAGCTTCTGCGGGGGACGGTTGAGGTGGCGACAGATCCGTCGAGGCGGAGGGGTGTGCTGATGAAGCTTGAGGGAGATATAGAGAAGAAGAGTGGGGCGGTGAAGCTGGAGTATGCGGTATGGCTGGTGGGAGTGCAGGCGTTTGAGGAGGCGCTGGCGTACTGCGAGCGGAATGGTGAGCTGGCGGCGAGTGCGGAGTGGTTTGCGGTTCGGCTGGATGCGTTGGCCGGGTTGAAGCGTTATGAAGCGGCGGTGGCTGCGTTGGATGCCGAGGGGCAGCCGCTGACTGAGTGGCGGAGGCGGTTGCTGCAGTACCGGCTTGGGAAGATGGCCGGGGAGGAGGCGGTTGGGATGGGGGAGCGGAGGAAGCGGCTGGAGGTGGCGATGGGAGGTGCGGAGCCTCGTGAGGTGCTGGAGGCTGCGGGGATGTTAGAGGCGTCGGGGGATCCTGAGTTTGCGCGGGTGCTTTATGGGAGGGTGGCGGACGACAATCGTTTCGGGCTTTATGCGCGGATGGCGATTGTGAGGTACTATGAGGGGAAGCTGGACCGGACGGAGGAATTGAAGGCCGCGCTGGAGGCAGTGCTGGAGAGTTGGCCTGCGATGGAGGATGCGCGGAATGATCTGATGTATCTGCGGCTGGTGGATGGAACGGCTGGGGAGAGTGATCTGCGTGGTGTAAGGGAGGCGATGGAGCGAGCGCCGGAGTTGCTGGCGAACCGAGTGACGGCTGCGCTGGCGGAGTTGCTGGAAGGGAATGCCGGGCGGGCGCGGGAGTGTCTTGCGGAGTATCCAGTGAACTGGCGGGAGGTGAATCCTGGATGGCAGGCAGTGGAAGCGGCGGTGGCGGCGGCGAATGGGGAGAAGGAGCGAGCCAGGGCGAGCCGGGTGCGATTGATGGGGAAGCCGCTGCGAGCCGGGGAGCAGGCGCTGCTGGAGCGATTTGTGCAGGGGCGGGATGGCGCGGCGCGGTGACGGCTAGAGGTGATCAGTGGAAGACTTCCTGTGAGAGGTGGCGGATGGCGCGGAAGGACTTCGATGTGCGGATAGGGGTTAGAGAGCTGCGAGGTCGAGGCGCAGGGAGTGCCGGAGGGGGAATTCAGCCGAGCGGTGCAGGTTTGCCCGAATACTGATGGGTGGGAGGTTCCGATGACGGGCGGGGCGATTTTCGATCTGGATCGGTTGGCGACATCTGAGTTTGGAGGGATTGAGGCGGAAGCGTCGGTGGAGAGTCAGGTGATGCTGAGTCGGGGGTGGCTATATCGGGGTTTTCCTGAGTGAGTTTCAGGGACGTCCCGAATGGTGCGGCGGGGTGTTCGGTGGTTTTGTGGAAGGTGGAAGCGACGGTTCGATTGGAACTGGTTCCTTTGTTTGGTCCCCCTACTTACCCTTGAGTTGGATACACGAACTTACAGACACCGGAACGTCATGAATCCCTGCACTGCGATGGGCGGGGTGAGTGGGCGACCACTGGCGGTGGTGGGCGTGCGTGCTGGTGGGGTGGTGGGGCGAAGCGGAAGGGAGGATCCGGTCGGAGATGATCGGAGAGTGGAGGTGCAATCGGTCGCCGTGGTGCGGTTGATGGATGCGAAGATCTCTGTGAGGGCGGGAGTGCTGCCTGTGACTGGGACCGGGTTGGTTTTCAGTGGCGAGTGGTGCAGCGCCAGACGTTCGTGGGGTAATGGATGTGAGGACACCATCCAAGGCGAACCTAGAACGTGGAGTAGGCTTTCGGCGCTGCATTTCGATCAGGAATGCACCGATGCCCTCGCAGAGAGGCATTTCATGGCTGGAACGGGCGGGTGATGCGGCGGGCGGGTGAGTGAGTCAGGGGCGGCAATCCTGAGGTGTTGCGTTGCTCAACCACCGTTTAAAAGCTGGCACCGCTGCCAGGGTAAGGATTTGTGAGGGCGTCAGGCTTCGGGGGTGCCTTGGGGTTTGGGGGTGGAGTGGATCTGGCGGCGGAGTTTATCGACTTCGGATTTGAGGATGTCGCGTTCTGCGGCGGTGGCGGCGGAGTCTTTGGTGAGGGCGGCTTTTTCCTGTTCGAGGGTGGCGACGGACTCCCGTGCTTTGGCGATTTCCTCGCCGGTGGAGCGTCTGGCCTTGCTGACCTCTTCGGTGAGGTCGGTGATGGTGTTTTGGAGGGCGGTTTCGAGCGAGGAGAGTTCCTGTTTGGCGGCGGCGAGGGCTTTTTCTGCGATGGCGAGGGTGGTGGCCTTTTCCTGGGCGAGGGTGGCGGCTTTGGAGGCGGCGGTCTCGGCGGAGGCGATGAGTTTCTTGAGTTCCGCGGTGGCGATGGTGGCGGCGGCCTGTTTTTCGGTGAGTTCGGAGTCCTTTTCGGCGAGTTTGCGTTCGAGGGCGGCGACACTGGTGGTGGCCAGGGCGGCGTTGGTGCTGGCTACTTTGGCGGCGAGGTCGGCTTTGGGGATGGAGGCTTCGGCGTTGCGTCGGGCGGCGTCAGCGGACGCGAACCTGAGGCCGGCGACGGCGGCGATGGTGAGGCCGGCGATGGTTGGGAGCGACTGGATGGGGAGGGAGACCTGTTGTGGCTGCTGATGAGCGGGTTGGGGGACGGCGTCGGGCGTGGGGTTGCGCATTTCGATGGATTCGACGCGATCTGGTTTGGTCCAGAGAGTGAACTGGCGGCTGGGGAGTTTGAATTGCGGGGTGGCGGGTGCGGGGGCCGGGGCCGTGGATATGGGGACCGTGGCGGTGGGGGAATCTGGGGATGGGATCCAGATGGAGAAGCCGCGGTTGGTGGCGATGGGGATGGGAGGGGCTGGGGCCGCCGGGGCCGGAGTTGGCGCGGGAGGTGCGGTCTGCGGCCACGTGGCTGGATTGAGCCAGAGGGAGAAGCTGTTACCTGGGAGTTGGAGGCGTGGGCGCGGCCATTTATCGGGGTCGAGCCAGAGAGTGAAGCCGTTGGCGGGGAGTTTGAGGCGAGGCTGTGGCCATGTGGCGGGGTTGAGCCAGAGGGAGAAGCCGTTGGCGGGGAGTTGGAGGCGAGGCTGTGGCCATGTATCGGGGTTGAGCCAGAGAGAGAAGCCGTTGGCGGGGAGTTGGAGTTTCGGGATGGGCCATGTGGCAGGGTTGAGCCAGAGCGTGAAGCTGTTGCCTGGGAGGACGAGACGCGGTGGGGGGCAGGCGGCTGGGGCGATAGTGAGGCCTTCCGACGGTGAGGGGACCGTGAGGGCGCTGGGGGCTTCGGAGGGGTACTCTTGCTGGTATGGATCGGTGGCTTTGAAGGTTCTCCATGCGCGGATGAGGGACCAGAGTGCGGCGAGGGCCATGGCGATGGCGGTTCCGGGGAGGCCGTACTTGCGGAGTCTGATTTCCCATGGGGACTGGGTTGGGGGAACTGGTTCCTTGAGCCATGTGGAGAGGAACTCGGTTTCCTGGAAGGTTAGGGACATGTCGCGGAGGCCGACGGCTGCTTTGCGTGCTTCTTCGCGGCGGTTGTTGGCTGAGAGCACGGCGACGAGGACGAGCCGTTGAGACGGCTGGAGGGTGACGGAGTTGATGTCTGGTTTGTAGCTGTTGAGTTGGACGAGAGCTTGAGGAGCGAGGCCTTTTTTGAGGAGGGCCATGGCGAAGGTGCATCGTGGAGCGATGGCATCTGGGAAGCGGCTGCAGCGCTGGGCGATTTCGTCCCTATCTTCATCGACGCCGAGGAGGAGATTGAGATAGGACAGTTCACTTTTGATCTGGATGTCTCCGGCGAGGGCTGGTGCGGCGGCGGCCATTTCGTAGTACCGGCGGAGACGGACGGCGTCTTTGCGGGCGCGGGCTGCGGGGACGAGTTTACGGAAGACGATGCCTGCGGCGGCGGGGTCTGCGAGTGCTTTGGAGAGGCCTTTGGTTGTGAAGGCGTCGTCGCCTGCGAGGCAGATGAAGGCGAGGGCTTCGGCGTATTCGCCTGTGCGGCCTTCGAGGTCTGCGAGGATTTCTCCGTAGGTGCCGCGGGCGTCGTTGAGGCCGGATCTGATGAGAACTCTGGTTCTGAAGAGTTTGCGGAGCGTGGGCGACATGGGGATATCGCTTTTGGAGAGGGCATCGAGAGCGACGTCGAACTGCTCGGTTCGTTCCATGACTTCGAGCCAGAGTGCGAAGAGGTCGCGATCGGCGATGGCTTCGTCGCGAGAGATGAGTTGGGCTACGGAGGCGGGTTCGCCGATGGCAGCCATCCAGCGGGCGGCGGCGGCGCGGTCTTCGAGGGGAGCTTTGAGGAGGCGGCGGACGGTGCGTTCGACGACGACGGCCTTGGCTCGTGGTCTTGAGGAGGCCTCGTAGCTGTCGGCTTTGAGGAGATCGGAGGGGCTGGATGCGGGGTGAGTGCGGATGATTTCCAGCCATGAGGGGAGTTCGGCGGCTGGGATGACGGCCCTGCTGAGGGCGAGTTCGATGGCATCGAGGCCGTAGCGTTCAGGTCTGGCGGGGACGGCGCGGAGGAGTTCGAGGACTTCGTCTGAGACCTCGGAGAGCGGGTGGTTTCTGATGAGGAAGACGGCGAGGGCGGCGTGGCCGCGTCCGGCGGCGTCTGCGGCGGCGGTGCTGCGGAGTTCCTTTTCTGCGCCGAGGAGGTCGTTTTGAGCGGCTAGTTCGAGGGCGTGGCGGATTTTTGCGATGACGGCTTCTTCATCTGGGGGTGCGCCTGTGGCTGGGTCGTTGATATCGACTTCTGGCTGAGGGATGGGTGGGACGGGTTCTTCGGAAGCCTGGACATCGATGGCTTCGAGGTACCGTTTGGCGAGGATGTTGTCCTGGTCGAGGTTCCGGGCGACGATGAGCATTTGGCGGGCGTCGTCCGGTTGGCCTTTTTCGATGTAGCGTGCGGCGGTGTCTGTGAGGCGAAGGCTTTCTGCTTTGGAGGATGAGACGTGGAACCACCAGCTGCCGCCGGCGGCGAGGGCGAAGAATAACGAGAGAGCGATGCGCCGGGCGGGTGCGCCCATGGTTTGGATGGTGGCGTGGTCGCTCTGGCTTGGATCGTCTGGGGGTTCGTCATTCATACCTGAGTGATGTGGAGGGGACGGTGGCGACATCCGCGCTGGCGGAAACCGGAAATCCTTGAATTGCTGGGAAATTGTGAGTGGCGGGTGCGAGGAGGAGGAGATTTTCGGGATGGACGAGCGGGTTGGGGATTGAAGGATGGGCTGGTGGGGATTAGGAGGGCGGCATGAGTGAGCAAAGAGAGGTTCCCCGAGTGATATACTGTCGGTGTGCGTATGCGCAGGTGGTGCCGCCTGAGGTTAAGGACGGGGTGCTGGAGCATTTGAGTGGTGGGGGCCGGGCCTTTGAGGCGGTGGCGGATTTGTGCGAGATGTCTGCGCAGCGTGACGGGCGGTTGTTGGAGATTGCGGGAGGGGGGCCGGTGAAGATTGCGGCGTGTCACCGTCGGGCGGTGTTATGGTTGTTTCATGCGGCTGGGGCTCCGCTGGCTGCGGAGGGGGTGGAGGTGGTGAACATGAGGAAGCTGAGTGCGGCGGCGGCTTCCGCGAGGCTGGATGCGGAGGAGATTGACAGTGCGGCGGACTGAACGTCTGTAGGGGAGTCATGGCGATTGCACCACACGTACAGGTTTTGATTTATGAAGGCAGCGGGGCTGCGGAGCTGGCTCCGGGGCGGCGGTTTGCGGTGATGGCGTCGCTGCTGGA
>CANHUG010000242.1 GCA_947462995.1 Verrucomicrobiales bacterium
TCACCGTGCCCGCCCGCCGGATGAACATCCACGCGCGTCCCGCCATCTGCCTGGCAATATTTCCGAACGACGGCATCTTGTAGGCCGGCAATTCCAGGATCATCGCCGAGGGCGCGCCCGGCAGCAGCTTCTTGTTGAACAGCCACGCAAAACAGAACACCCCGGCAATCCCCGCCGCGTACAATCCCGTCAGGATCCCCGCCTTCATCGGGGCAGGGACCGCCTTGCCAGGAACCAGCGCCGCAATCAGCAGCAGATAAACCGGCAATCGCGCCGAACACGCCGCCAGCGGAGCCACCAGAATCGTGATCAACCGGTCCCGCGGGCTCTCAATCGTCCGCGCCGCCATCACCCCTGGCACCGCGCACGCATGCGACCCGAGAATTGGCAGGAAGCTTTTCCCGGTCAATCCCACCCGGCTCATGATCCGGTCCATCAGAAACGCCACCCGCGCCATGTAACCGGTGTCTTCCATGAAGCCGATGAAGAAGAACAGAATAAGAATCTGCGGCAGGAAAACAATCACCCCGCTCACCCCGGAAATCACCCCGTCCGTCAACAGACTTCGCAAATCCCCGTCCGGCATCCAGCCCGGAACCTCCGAGGTCCCCGTGATCTTCGCCGTCAGCGCCGAAAACCCGCTCTCAATCCATCCCACCGGAATCTCCACGACCGAGAAAATCAAGTAGAACAGAAACCCTAGCGTTCCAGCAAGCGCCAGCCAGCCCCACACTTTGTGCAGCAGCACGGTGTCCAGCTTGTCCGTCAATGTCGCCGAGGCACTCTCCGGCCGCCGCACCACACTCTCCAGCGCCGCATGAATCGCATCGTACCGCGCCGCCACCAGTCGGTCCTCCCATCCTGGCACTTCGCGCTCCAGCTGCTCCCTTCCTAACCGGATCATCGCCACCGCCGCCGGCGCAATTCCGTAATGCGTCGGATCGTGCCCGGAAATCAGATACAAAGGCTCCAGCGGGGACGCCGTCGCCGCCACAATCCCCGCCGCCGCCAGATTCTCCCGCGCCCGCACCAGGGCCCCGCGCACCGGCACCGGCATCGCATCCAGCAATGGCTTCGGCGACGGAAGTTCCTGACGGCTCATCGCCACCTTCAATTCCACCAGTCCTTTCTTCTGACTCGCCACCATCGGAATCACCGGCACCCCGAACCGCTCCGCCAGCCGCTCCACGTCAAACCGCAACCCGTTCCGCTCCGCCACATCGACCATGTTCAGCACCAGAATCACCGGCACCCCAAGCTCCAGAATCTGCGTGAACAAATAGAGATTCCGCTCCGGATTCGAAGCATCCACCACACACACAATCCGGTCCGGCCGCGGCGTATCCGGCCGCCGTCCCAGCAGCACATCCCGCAGAATCGCCTCGTCCGGCGACCGCGCATTCAAACTGTACGCCCCAGGCAGATCAATCACCCGCAGCCGCACCCCGTGCTGTGAATAAAACTCGCCCTCCTTCCGCTCAATCGTCACCCCGGGATAATTCCCCACCTTCTGCCGCAGTCCCGTCAGCGCATTGAACAAGGTCGTCTTCCCGCAGTTGGGATTCCCCACCAGCGCATACACCAGTCCTTCGCTGTAACCAGGCGCCTTCATTTCACGCCCGCCCTCTCAGTTTCCACCTCGATCAGGCTCGCCTCCGCATCCCGCAACGACAGCAGCGCTCCCCTCACCCCGATTTCCACAGGATCACCCATCGGAGCGCGCCGGATAAACTCCACCCGCGTCCCCGGCAGCAACCCCATCTCCCGCAGCCGCGTCAGACTCGGCGCTCCCTCCGGCAAGGTCACAATCACCCCGGTCTCCCCCGGCAGCAGCGTGGACAACGGACAGCGTCGCCGATTCATAATGCTCCTTCCTTCACGGCACCGGTGCCACCAGCACCGCCGCCGCCATCCGTCCACTCAGGCAAACCCGCGCATCCTTCACCTGCGCCAGCACCGTCGGACTCGCACACACAAGCCGCACCTCCGCCTCTTCATGAAACCCCATCTCCCGCAATCTCCGGCAATCCTCCACTCCCCCCTGCAAATGCCGCACCACCACCCGCTGCCCACGCCGCGCTTCCGAAAGCGGTTGGCAGATGCAGCCGTCTTGATGGCAGGCAGGGTCGTGTGTCATTGGATTCCTCGCTTCTGTTCTCATCTGAGAACGCGTCTCAGTCGCAGTCTCGCAGAGGAAACGTCCGCCGCAACGCAGAAATTTCACCCCCGCCGGTCCCCATCCCCATCCGCGCCGCTTCCAACCCCCAATCCGCCCCCCCCCCGACCCGCCGCCCCCGCAGGTTCACTTTGACTTTCCCATCTCCGGCGGATACCGTCCCGAAAATTAGTTAGGAAAGACCCGGGCATGCAATCATCTCCCCAATTCGTCGGCATCGATCTCGGCACCACCACGACGGGGCTCGCATGGATCAGACCAGACGGAAATCCCGAGATCGTCCCCAATGCCGACGGCGAACGCCTCACGCCCTCCGTCGTCTATTTCGACCCTCATGAAGACGTGAAACTCGTCGGCGTTGCCGCCCGCGACAGCGGCGACCCGGACCGCACCGTCCAGCTCATCAAACGCCACATGGACGACCCGGAATTCACGGTCTCCATGGACGGCCGCATCTGGACCCCCGCCGAAATCTCCGCCGTCATCCTCGCCAAAATGCGCCGGGACTGCTCCCAGATCATCGGCCCCATCGAAGACGCCGTCCTCACCGTCCCCGCAAATTTCAACGAACTCGCCCGCAAGGCCACTCTCGCCGCCGGCCGCATCGCCGGCCTTAACGTCCGCCGGATCGTCAACGAACCGACCGCCGCCGCCCTCTACTACGCCCACGCCCAGAAACTCCGCGGCCGCATCATGGTCTACGACCTCGGCGGCGGCACGCTCGACATCACCATCCTCGAAGTCGACGACCACGGCATCCGCTGCCTCGCCTCCGAAGGCGCCGGACGCCTCGGTGGCTCTGACTTCGACGAGCGCATCCTCGAACTCATCGCCGACGCCTACCAGAGCGCTCACGGCGTCGGTCTCTGGGAAAATGAACTCGAGCGCCGCCGCGTCCTCCAGAGCGGGGAAGACCTCAAGAAAATGCTCTCCAAACTGCGCCAGGCCAGCGAAACCGTCGGCAGCCAGCGCGGAGGCGTCGCCCGCATCGAACTCACCCGCGAGGTCTTCGAAGCAGCCGTCAGCCGTCTCTTCACCCGCACCATCCTCCTCGTCGAACAAGCCCTCGCCTCCGTCCGCTTCTCACCTCAGGACATCGACCACGTCGCCCTCGTCGGCGGCGGCACCCGCATGCCAGGCGTCCGCCGCATGCTCAAGGACTACTTCGGCACAGAACCCAAAACCTGCGGCAACGTCGACGAATGCGTCGCCCTCGGTGCCGCCCTCTTCGCCATGAAAGGCGCAGACGTCGAAGAGGTCTGCAACCACAGCTACGGCACCCTCGCCCTCATCGAAGATGCCGCCACCGGCGCAGAAACCTACGCCAATACCATCGTCATCCCGAAAAACACGCCCATTCCCTGCGAGCAGAGCCAGACCTACGTCACCTCCGAAGACAACGAAAGCCTCATCGAGGTCGAAATCACCCAGGGCGAAGACTCCGACCCGAAATACGTCGACATCATCGGCCGCATCGCCCTCAAGGTCCCTCCCAATCGCCCGGCCGGCTGCGAAGTCACCGTCACCTACCGCTACGACGAAAATCAGCGCGTCAAAGCCACCGTTCGCGACGAACGCTCCGGCAAAACCACCGAGGTCGCCATCTCCTACGAAGGAGCAGGTGTCCTCAGCGACAGCGAAGTCGAAGCCCGCCGCGAGGCCTTCGACTCCCTCCGCATCGAGTGAACCGTCCCTCCTGCATCCCTCGCATGATCGAATTCCTCAAACGCCTCTTCGGGCTCTCCAAGCCCGCCGCTTCCCGGAACCAGCCGACCGGAACCGCTCCGCGTCGCCCTGCCGCCGCTCCCGGCCGCTCCAGCGCCCCAGCCCCCAAACCTCAGGGCGCACGCGAACGCTGGGCCGAAGCCGCCGCCAAATCCATCGACGCCACCGCCTCCCCGGAAGCCCTCTGCGGCATCACCGAAGGCATGTCGCCCCTCGAAATCGATCAGCGGCTCGCCGAACTCCATCGCCGCCACAACCGCGCCGCCACCAGCCTCGACGCCAAACTCCGCGAAGAAGCCGCTGTCATGCTCGACGCCATCGCCGCAGTGAAGGAAAAGCTCCCGCCCTCCTGATCACGCGCGGGCCCGACATCGAAGGCATCCTCCATTGATTCACCCCCGTTTCCCGTTTAACACTCTCCGCATGAAAGCATCCCTCCTCCTTTCCGCCGGCCTGACGCTCTCGTTCCTGCCCAACCTCGGCGCTCAGGTGACCAATCCAGCAAAGCCAGCCGCACCAGCAGGCGGTGCCAAACTCCAGCTCGACGCCGGCGGCACTGAAGAAGAAGCCCCTCTCAAACTCGACGCGCCAGCCGACGCCCCAGCCCCAGCCGCGGCTCCCGGCCCTCAGCCACTCCCCGACGTCCAGATCCCCGGCCTTGAAAAGCTCTCCGCCGCGCAACGCACCGCCGTCATGAAGGACCTCGGCGACGTCGGCACCTACATCCGCGGCGTCCGCTGGCAGGAGGCTCTCGAAAAACTCACCGACATCGTCAAAATCACCGGCCCTTCCCACTACGTCGAAAATCTCCGCGGCGCCGTCTTCACCCGCATGCGCGATTTCAAATCCGCCCGCGAGCACTTCTCCAAAGCAGCCGAACTCTCCGCCGGCATGGGCGCAGAGGCGTTCCATCCGCGCTTCAACCTCGCCGAAATCAGCTTCGTCGAAAAAGACTGGGACGCCGCCCGCACCGGATTCCAGGCCCTCCTCAAGGAAAAGGCCACCAAGGACAAATCCAGCCTCACACTCATGAAATTCAAAATCATGGTCTGTGATTTCCAGCAGAAGAAAACCGCCGACGCCGAAGCCATCCTCAAAACCTTCGACCAGTACGACGACGCCAGCCCTGCCTACTACTTCGCCCAGGCCGCCCAATGCTTCGTCAACGAAAAGAAGGAAGAAGCCGCCGAATGGCTCGACTCCGCCAAGAAAATCTACCCCGCTGAACTCAACGAGGTCTACAACGATTCCCTCGTCGAGGTCGGCTGGCTCGAAACGCTCGGTCAATAAGGCCCATGCCGGCTCCGCGCCGCGCCACCGCGGCTCCGTCCGCCATGCCTGAACCCCGACACCCGTCGCCATGGAGGCTCGCCGCCGATCGCGGCGGCACCTTCACCGACTGCGCCGCCCTCACGCCTTCCGGCGAATTCAAACGCTGCAAGGTCCTCTCCTCAGGCATCCTCCGCGCCCGCATTGCCGCCCTCGCCGGCCCGCAATCCTGTCGCCCCGACCGCTCATGGGACGTCCCCGACGGTTGCTTCGTCGGCTGGCAGATCCGCTTCGCTGACGGTCCCCCAGCCACCATAACAAGCTGGCAGAACGGCACCCTCTCGTGGGATCGCCCGGACCTCACGCCCGCCACCGGCGACGTCCTCGAACTCTCCACCGGCGAACCCGCCCCGGTCGTCGGTGCCCGCCTGCTCACCGGCACGCCCCTCGCCGCCGCCTTTCCTCCCATGGAATACCGGCTCGCCACCACGCTCGCCACCAACGCCCTCCTCGAAGGCACCAGCGCTCGTCCCGTCCTCTTCATTACCGCTGGATTCCCCGATCTCCTCATCATCGGCGACCAGCGCCGCGCCGATCTCTTCGCCCTCGGCCACCACCGCGACGCCCCGCTCCACGGCGAAGTCGTCGAGGTCACTGAACGCCTCGACGCCACCGGCAATGTCCTCGTTCCCCTCGACTGCGACGCTCTCGCTAGCAAAGCTGCCGCGCTCGCTGCCGCCGGTTGCCGCACCGCCGCCATAGCGCTCGCCCACAGCGATGTGAATCCCGCCCACGAACGCGCCGTCGCCGCCATTCTCCAATCCGCCGGCTTCACCGCCATCTCCATCAGCAGCGAACTCGCCCCGGTCA
>CANHUG010000243.1 GCA_947462995.1 Verrucomicrobiales bacterium
CCCCCGCGCGTCTTGTCAGGAAGCTTCGTGCGCCACCACACATTGTTCATCTGCTGATCCTTCAGATCGTCACTGCTGTTCATCCGCAGATTCAACTCCCGGATCTTCGCCCCGCACACCTCCTCCAGCCCGTAATGCTTCACCAGCTTCAGATTCACCCACGTGTATCCCGGATCGATGAAATCCATCACACTCCGGTCCTCCACCAGCACCGTCTCGAACAACAGCAACGCCTCCACTAACATCGGCGCATGCAGCGTCCGCTTCCCGTTCTGCCCGTAGTAAAACGCCGGAAACAGCTTCGGATCAGGCTTCGCCGTGTACAACTGATCCAGGCGCAGCCACTGCACCGCAAACGTCTCCGCAAACTCCTTCACCCTGCCATCCCGAATCATCCGCGCCACCTGCGCCGCCACCCCTTCCGGCCTCAGCAGCGATCCCTCCCGCGCCGCCGCCAGCAACTCATCGTCCGGCGGCGCTGCCCACAGAAAATACGCTAGCCTCGACGCCAGTTCGTACGACTCCAGCCCCCGCACCGTCCCCTCAGGTTCCCGCGGACCCGTCAGATACAGAAACTCCGGCGACGCCAATGCCGCCGCCAGAGCTTCCCGCATCGCATCCGGAAATCCCGCGCCCGCCTTCGTCGCCCCGTCATACAATCCCAGGTAACGCCCCAGAATGTCCTCGTGCACCGGATGCCGGAACAACCGCGCCAGAAACCCCTCGAGCCTCGCCGCCGCAATCCGCCGCTTCTCCTTCGCCGACATCCGCACCACCTTCCCCGCCGGAGCCAGCGGATCCCCGCTCCCCCCGTTCGTGATGAACCCGAGGTCGTCCAGCAGCACATGATTCCCGCTGAACCCAGACCCGTCCACATGCAGCGCCACAATCCCTTCCCCGTCCGGCGCACGGAACGAATAAAACGTATTGCCCACCCCCTCCCCCACCGGAATCACATCGCTCAGCGTGTGCGTCCCCCCGCCCGTGAACGTCACCGTCAGCGCCACCGCCCCCTTCTCCCCGCGCCGCCCTAGCACACTCACCGCCAGATCGGAAATCACCTCGCCTGGCATTCCCTCCACCGTAAAATCCAGATCGAACACCTTCGCTCCCTGCTCGTGATTCGTGAACAATCCCTCCCCGGACGTCTCCTCCACCGTCGAAAACCCCGCCACCCACAGCGTCTGCCGCGGCCTGACCCGCAACCGTTTCCGCTCCTCCGGCCCGAACCGGATCCCCAGCACATCCCCGGCCGGCACAATCCGGTTCCGCTCCTCCGCCTGCCACACCCCTCCCGTCCCCTCATGGAACGCTGTCGCCGCATTGAACCGGAATTGATAGGTCACCGTCGCCGCCCCTCCCTCCTTCGCCTGCCGCGGCAGATCCAGATTCGGCGCAAATCCCTCCGCCGCCCCGCTCGTCTCCCCGCGCCCGTCATCCACCACTCCCCCTAACTCAAACGGCGGAGCCGCCGGATCCCCCGCCAGCGCCCGGAACACCGCACTCTGCCGCGCCAGCTTCGCACTGTTCACAATCGCCCGGCCCGTCTCCAGATACTTCTCCAGCAGCAGCGGCGAAAGATTCATCGCATCCCCCCGGTTGCTGTAGCCATGCTCCGCCCGGTTGTCCCCCGGTAACCCCGCCTCCGGCAACAGCACCGGATACTTCAGCCCGTATTCCCTCACAAAAATCGTCACCGGCTCCGGCATCACCTTCATCCCGCCCTCGAAATACCCGCCGTTCACCGGCAACCGCTCCGGAAACATGAAAATGTCATGCTCCAGCCCGAACAATTCCCTCACACTGTTGTTGTACTCCAGCCGCGTCAGCCGCCGCAGCACCGGCTTCCCCGGATCCCTCATCCCCAGCTTCGGATCCGCCGCCCCCGCCAATTCCCGGATCCACCCTATCAACTTCCCCCTCTCCTCCGCCTCGGGCTGATCCTTGTCCTTCGGCGGCGGCATCTGCAGGCTCTCCACCTTCTCCAGCACCCCACCCCACGGCTCCCGATCCCCCAACGCCTCCGCCAGCGTCCGGAAACGCTCCAGATTCACCCCGCCCTCCGGTTCCTCCTCGTCCCCGTGACAGTCATAACAATAACGCTCCATCAGCGGCCGCACCACCGTCTCGTAATCCGTCAGCGCCGCCCGCCCGGGAAGCACCACCACCGCCATCAGCCACGCAATCGTCAGGGTTCTCATGGGAAAATCAGAAAAACTTCACTCCGCACCCGATACCCCTCCCCCGCCAGCGTCTCGCACAGCGCCGTCCGCATCGGGAGCTCGTCTTCAATGATCAGCAGTTTCATGACGCCTCCCTACCGTCGCCCGCCTCGCCTCCCTTGTCCACCTCCTCTTGTGAGGAAACCACCCCGTCCCCCGCACCCGCAGGCCCCGGAAACTCCAGCCGGAACCGGCTCCCCCGACCCGGAGCCGACACCACAAGCACCTCCCCGCCATGCCCCTCCGCCACATGCTTCACAATCGCCAGCTCGATCCCCGTCCCCGTCGTCTCGCGCCTCAACTCGTTCCCCAATCGGTGAAACAACTCGAAAATCCTCCCGTGCTCCGCCTCCGCGATCCACATCCCCGGATCCGCCGCCGCCGTCGTCAGATCGCGATTCGCTTCCTCCTCATACAAACTGTCCCGCAACAACCCCGCCAACCCCGGCACTCCCTCCGCCCCAGACCCCGTCTGCGCCCGCACCACCCCAATCATCAATGCCCCCGCCAGCGCCCCCGCGCCCGACTGCTTCAGTATTCGTGATTTCTTCATCGCCTCCCACTATAGCCACAACTCCCCCACCCATTGTCACCGTTTTGTCATCCCTGCTCCACTGCACCAAGCAAGACAGCACAGCCACCACGCCCGCGACCCCAAACCTCTCCTCAGCCCCAGCCCGCAGCAAGCAAGGTGGCACGGGCGTCCCGCCTGTGACCCTCAATACCAAAGACCACGAAACCAGCCCCTGCCCTCGACTTTCAACTCGTTGAAGCCGCACACTTCACAAAACAGTTACCCAGGAGACCGCCCCGACCTTTTCTTCGCCTCAGCAAACCACCCCTCCCCCATCCCCCCGCTTTCCCAGCACCTGTTCCGCCTCGCCGGAACCAATTGGCGGGTCGGATTTCAAGGATCTCCAATCTCCACTCCACTTTACAGCTTGAGACCTCCTTCATCCATGGATATCATGGATCCATGCAAAAGCTCCAGATCCTTTTCCCCGATCCACTGATGCAGAAAATGCGGCGCGTCGCTGAGCAGGTTGATCTCCCTGTGAGCGAAGTCGTTCGCCGGGCAACCGAGCAGTGGCTGGAGCGCTTTCCCGAGGAAACGAAAGCCACAAAATCCGTGCCGCTAGTCGATGCGGGAAAATGCCTCGTAAGCGCAGCGCAAATGAGGGAGGCCATTTATGAAGAGCCTTGATACCAACATCCTCATCTACGCGGTGAATCAGGGCTGCTCGGAGCACGACCGCGCCAAACGGGTTTACGAAGCCATGCTCGACGAACCCTCTCAGTGGATCGTGGCCGACCAAGTCCTTTTCGAGTTCTATCGCGCCTTGCGGAATCCACGCATCCTCGAGCGTCCGCTCGACCACGCCGCCGCCCTCCATCAGATCCGCTTCCTTCGCGAAAAATCCGGCGTCCTCCACTGCGGCTACGACACCCGGTTCTGGAAAAAAGTCGTGGTGCCACTCACAGCCTCAGACCGCTCATCTGCACATATCTTCGACCGCATCCTCGCCATCACCCTCCTCGGCAACGGCGTGACCACCTTCCATACCCGGAACACCCGTGACTTCTCCGAGTTCCCCTTCAAAGAAATCGTAAATCCCATCGATGGGTGATCGGAGACCAAAGCCTTGCGAATCATCGAAATTCGCGGATCCAGCCGGGACCGACCCATGCCGGTTCGCCCGCCTCTCCGGCAACGATGGCCCCTCCCCCATCCCCCCGCTTTCCCAGCACTCCCGGTTGCCACACCGCCCCGCGCGCCTGATCCCCTTCACCCATGCCCGCGTTGAGTCAGCGCCTGTTCCGCCTCGCCGGAACCGAATTCTTCCGGCCGTTGTCGCGGCCGTCCGCTCCCGTCTACGTGGACTGCGCCGACCGCCTCGTCGCCGAAGCCGGTGAAGCCGCTCGCCTCCCCTACCGCGACGCCGTCGCCATCGTCCGCGAAGTCATCGCCCAGCACCCCGACGTCATCCTCGGCGAAGACGAAGGAGCCGCCCTCCGCGATGTCCGCCAGCGCGCCGCCGTCCTCTTCAACCGCATGCTCGCCGCTGGCTGGCTCGAAGAACAAACCCTCGGCCTCCAGGACCGCTGGGCCCTCATCTCCCCAGGCCTCCGCCCCCTCCTCCGCCTCCTCCGCCATCTCGCAGAAGACGACGCCGCCGAACTCCGCACCTTCGCCGACACGCTCCGCAGTGTCTGCGACACCCTCTCCCGCGAAGGCATCCTCGACCCGCTCGATCGCTCCGGCGACGACATGCGCTCCACCGTCACAGACCTCAATCAGCGCCTCGAACACGCCATCGAACAGCTCCACTCCGTCGAAAAACTCGTCTCCATCTTCGAACAACGCCAGCGCGCCTCCACCTCACCAGCAGAAACCCTCCAGCTCTTCTACACCGAATTCGGCCAGGGCCAGCACATGGTCTGCTACGATGTCCTCCGCCGCGGCGGGCTCCTCCCAAGGCTCCAGGCCGCCCGCCGCATGGTCGCCGACGCCCGCGACGACACCCTCTGCCGCCAGCGTCTCGCCGAAGGCCTCGCCTCCCACTACTCCTGCGACGAAACCGAATCATGGCAGCTCGCCGGCGACGCCCTCCTCCGCCTCGAACGCGCCCTCGGCGGTCTCCACCTCCGCGCCGAAGCCATCGACGCACGCATGGCCGCCTTCAACAGGCTCTCCCAGCACCGCTACCGCTATCAGACCGAACTCCGCGGCCGCCGCCCCGAACTCGTCAAAGCCCTCTGCGACCGTCTCAACAACGAACACGCCGGTCAGCGCTTCCGCGACCTCGCCGACGCTCCCCCCGCCTTCACCCCACGCTGCCCTAACGTCCGCATCTACTTCGGCACCGAATCCCTCTGGCGGAAACGCAAACCCCGCGCCGCCACCAACCTCTCCTTCTCCACAGGCCGCGCCAGCGCCGATGACGCCGAAGCCACTCTCGCCGCATGGCGCTCCCGTCAGCGTCTCGCCCTCACCCCCCAACGCGCCGCCAGACTCCTCGAACGCCTCATCCCGGAACCCTCCGGCCGCATTGCCTCCAACGCCTTCTCACTCTCCAACACCGACGAGGTCCTCGACCTCCTCGCACTCGCCGCCTACGATCACGCCCCGGGCACCTCCGGCCGCATCATCCGCTGGTCCGTCTCCGGCCCCCGACGCCTCCTCGGCCTCCAACCCGATCACATCCCCCGCGACCCGCACGCCGAATGGCTCGCCGACCGCGTCGACATCGAACGTCTCCCTCCTTCCTCCCGCTCCCGCTGATCGCCGCCGCGCCCCTCCCCATGTCCTCTCAAAACCGCTCGCCCCTCTGGCCTTCCTTCTGGCACGATGTCCCCGAAGACGATCGCGCCCCCATCCGCGACGTCCTCGCAGAACTCCTCGGCCACGGCGTCATCCTCGGCACCGAAGGCTCAGGCCGCGACCTCTTCCTCCTCGTCCGCGACCACTACTCCGATCACATCGCCGACTACCTCGCACCCCTCGGCCTCGACCTCGTCATCGATGACGACGCCTCACTCCTCCAAGTCCGCTCCGCCTCCGATTCCTGCCAGCTCCTCGCCAGCTTCTCCCGCGACGCCACCCTCGTCATCCTCGCCCTCTGGCGCGTCTGGGACGACGCCCAGGTCAATGGCGCCACCTCCGTTGTCACCCTCTCCGTCGACGACCTCTGGCAGAAACTCCGCATCTTCTTCGACCGCATCGACCCACCCGAAAAAACCCAGATCGACAACGTCCTCACCAAACTCCGCCAGCTCCGCCTCATCCGCACCCTCAAAC
>CANHUG010000244.1 GCA_947462995.1 Verrucomicrobiales bacterium
CGCACCAGCACCGGAATCCCCGCCGCCGTCTCCACCACCTTGTGATACACACTCACATCATCCGTCGGATCCGCCTTGATGATGTCCGCACCAAGCTCCACCGCCTGCCTCACAAGGTGCATGATCGCCGTCAGATCCCCGTTCACCATGTACCCGCCTGCCTCCGCATTCGGCCGGAACACCAAGGGCTCAATCATCATCGGCATCCCGTAATAGTCCGCCTGCGGCTTCAATCTCAGAATGTTCTCCACACACTGCTCGTGCACCTCCGGCGCTCCCGGAATCTGAAACAGATTCACACACACACACGCCGCATCCACCCGCACCGCCTGCAGCATCGTCTCCTCAATCATCAGACTGAACCGGCTGCTCGGCAGTTCCTTCCCGTAAATGTTCGCCACATCCGTCCGCAGCACCAGCGACGGCTTCTGCCGCCCCCGGATCTCCTGCAGATGCCGCGCCTGCCCCAGCGTCAGCTGGATCGCGTCAGGCGCCGCATCCACCAGCACCGACAGCACCTTGCGCATGTCCTCAATCCCCTGAAGAAACCCAGGCTGATTGAAAAATCCATGGTCCACCGCCACGTCGAAACAGCGGCCGGACTTCCCGTTGAAGAGTCGATTGAGTCGATACGATTTCATATAACAAATTAGTTTCCGCCCTCCCTCACTTCACGCCCATCAGGTGCTTCAGCACGTAAAGCTCCAGCGCCTCATAATCCCGCGCCTCCCGGTACTGGCCCACCAGCCCGTTGTCGAGCGTCCGCACCTTCTCCACCAGATGCATAAACAGCTCCCGGCTGTTCTTCAGATGCTCCGTCACCGGCAACCCGCGCTGCGTCCGCATCGCCTTCACATCCAATCCCACAAACTCCCCGCGGCTCCCGTAACCAGCCTCCTCCAGCACCCGCACCTGGTTGAACGCACCACGCAGATTCGCACCCCCGAAATTCTTGTCCTGATCATACTTCAACCCGTTCTGATCATTCAAATGCACACTAGCCAGTTTGTCGTGCGCCAGCGCAAACGCCATCTCGTCACTCGCATCCAACCCCGCCAGCATCGCATGCGCACTCTCAATCAACCCCTTCACCCGCCGGTGATCACTCGATGCATACGACAACGCCAAAGCATGCCCGATCGTCGGCACATACGCCTGATCCGTCGGCTCATTCGGCTTCGGCTCGATCCAGATCTCGATCGATTTGTCATACTCCAGCACCGCATTCACCGTGTCCAGCAACCGCTGGTACGCCAACCGCGCATCCTTCGACTCCCGGATGTACGACCCCTCACGCGCCAGCCACAGCACCAGTGCCTTGCTCCCCACCGCATTCGCAATATCCACCGCCTTCTTCGTCCGGTCCCACGCATACGCACGGTCCACCGCACTGTTCGACGTGTACCCGCCATCCACCGTCTGATCCGCAAACCACAACCGCGGCGCCACAAACTCAGGCGTCAATCCGTGGTTCCCCAGCATCGTCTTCACCTCGCCAGCCTTCCGCAGAATCTGCTCCGGCGACAACCCGTCCATCCCAGGCACCACGTCGTCATCGTGAAACTGCACGCCCTCAAACCCCAGCGGCCGATACAACGCATACTTCTCCTCATGCGGAAACGCTGCCCTCACCTCCGGACCAAACGGGTCGCCACCCTCACTGATGTTCCACGGACCAAACGAAAAACGATAGTTGACTGGGGTACTCATGAGATTTGCTGCAATGAAAAACTATTGGGAACTCTCCGACGCCACCTGAGTGCATGCCATCCCGCCGCACGCAACAAGGCTCTTCAATCTTCTTATGCACGCCACAACGGGCACACCATCTTCCAAAAAATCTATCCCCCCAGGACCCGGCACCCGCCTCATCACCAATTCCCACCCACACCGCAGCCGCATCCCTCCCGAAATAATCGAGCCAGTGCCCATCGAAATGAGCACTGGCTCGTAAAACAATCACCCGGAATACCCGTCCGCTCAGCGGCTCGTCGGCATCCCCAGTGGATTCGCAAGGTCAGCCGACCGAACCGGCCGGTTCCACGAAAGATCCGACTTCTCCTCCCCAGGAAGGGGCGGCCGCGGCTTCTTCTTCTTCTTCGGCGTCGGGTCATCGCTGGCACACGACACCATCATCGCCGCCATCGCCATTCCCATCCCAATCCGAAGAATCGAAGCTTTCATGATGACAATCTCAAGGATTCTCAGTTGCCCGCAGCTTCAAACACCACCGTGTCCCCAGGCAGAATCTGCTGCCCTGGAATCAAATCAGTCTGCTTGATGTCCGCCACCGTCTGGTTCGCATTGATCTGCAGAATGTTGACCTTCCCGATCATCTGCAACCCGCGCTTCACCAGCAGCTTGGAATCAACCGTAACACCCTGGTTGCTGCCCATGTTCACCACCACAAAGCCCCAGTCCGTGTTCACCGCACCAACCGTGCCCTTCGTCGCACCCAACCGGATCGCCTTGTCGCGCGCCGCCTGAATGTCCTTGAACCGGTCTTCCTTGGTCTTCGCATCAGCCAAAGCCTTCTTCGCAACATCAAGATCCTTCGTCAGGGTGTCGTCTTCCTTCGTCGCCACGTCAATCTCACCCTTCAGCGCCTCAACCTTCGCCAAGACTTCTTCCGGGGTCCCGTTCGCTCCCAGAATCCGGTTGATCTCGTCGTTCATCTGCTGGCGCTTCGCCAGCACTTCCTCGTGCGCCCCTTTCACCGTCTTCAACTCGCCATCCTTGTCCTCGGTGTTCTTCTTCGCCTTGTTCGACGCAATCTTCTCGTTCTTCGCATTCGTCTTGGTCTCCTTCCAAGTGTCGTGGATCGCCTTGATCTCGCCAATTACCCGGTCAGTATCTTCGTGAACCTTCACAATCTGACGGTTCAACGTGTCCTTCGTGCGCCGGGCCTCAGCCTTCTGCGAACGTGTATAAAAAGCCATTCCAGCAGATGCAAGGCTGCCAATGAGGCCGAGAATGAAGAGAATTTTCATATCGTATTCAAAACTGGTAAGTCGATCAGTACCGCAACGCCGCCTCAGTTGGAACCATCAGCAGCCTTCTCCATCGGCGCATCCGCAGCAGGGGCCGCATCAGCAGGCGCTGCCTCAGCCGCAGGTGCCGCCTCAGCCGCAGGCGCCGCTTCCGCCGCCGGCTCTTCCGGTGCCGCCGCAGGTGCCGCTTCCGGCGCTGGAGCCGCAAACGGATCGTTCGCCGCCGGCGCTTCCCCAGCAGCAGGAGCCGCCGCACCACCAGCCGCCTTCGGACCAGGCTTCGCACTCGCCGCCGCAGGTGCCCCGCCAGCACGTGGCTGCGAAGCAAAATTCACCACCACCGTGTCACCAGGCAGAATGTTGTCGCCAGCAGCCACCGTCCCAGGCACAATCTCAGCAATCGACCGCGCCGCATCAATGTGCGTCACAACCACCGTGCCCACCACGTTGTCCCCACGCTTCACATCCAGCTTGGCCTGCTTCACCACACGGTTCTGATTGCCAGCCCCGATCACCACAAACCCATAGTCAGGATTCACCGCCGATACCCGAGCCGTGAAACTCGCGTCCATCGTCCCGGACCGCTGCCAGACATCCAGCTTCTGCAGCCGCGCAATGTTCTTATCCACATTCTCCTTGCTCGTCACCGAAGACGCAATCTGCGCCTTCTTCGAAGCAATCAACGCCACCAGTTGGTCCTTCTTCGAACTCAAGGTCTTCAACTCCGCCACCAAGGTGTCCAAACCACCAAGATCCTTCAGCTTGGTCTCAAGATCAGCCAACTCCTTCTCCGCTGCCTCCTTCGCAGTCACAGCCTCAGTCAACTCCGTCGTCTTCGCCGCCAGCGTCGCTTCAGACTCCGTCTTCTCATTCGTGTTCTTCAGCAACTCGCCCTTCGCCTCGGACAAATCCGTGTCAGCCGTGGTCTTGGCCTCATCAGCCTTCACCCGATTCTGCTCGGCCTTGACCTTGTTCTGCTTGGCAGCATCAGCCTGCTTCCGCTCGGAACTCAGCTCCGGCTTCACCTGGGTATAAGTAATTCCACCGGCAGCAAGCAAGGCAATACCGGAGACGACAGACAAGGGCTTCCACATAGGATTTCTTCTTAGGGTGAGTTGGGAAATTTCAGGTCTGTTTAGAGACAAACCCTCTTCAAGACAACATGAATTTCACTGCGAACCAAGAGAATTTTCCGCGCCTCCTTCCCTCAAAGGGAAACCACCAGTTTTTTCCTCGGCAGCGGCGGAAAAAAACCCGGAACGGCACGGGTCCGAACCGGGTCTCTTGAATCCTCAGTAGTCTTCGTTCACTCGGCGTCGCCAGCATCCGCCGCTTCCGCTTCCGGTGCGCTCACCACCAGCTTCATCACCGCCTCAACATCCGAATGAATCTTGATCGTGACTTCATGCTTGCCCGTCGTCTTGATCGGCTTCTCAAGCTCGATCTGGTGACGGTCCACCGTGACCTTGAACTGCGCTGCAATCCCCTCGGCAATGTCCGCCGCAGTGATCGCGCCAAATGCCTTGCCGCCTTGCCCGATGTCCAGCGTCAGCCTCAACGGAGCCTTGCGCAGCTTCCCGGCAATATTCTGCGCCTCAGCGCGCTCCGCCGTCTCACGCTCCGCACGGCGCGTCTTCAGATTGTTGATGTGACGGAGATTCCCCGCCGTCGCTTCATACGCTTTACCCTGCGGCACCAGAAAATTGCGCGCATATCCGGCTCTCACCGTGACGATGTCGGCTTCAGCTCCGAGGCTGGCGATTTTCTCCTTGAGAATGACTTGTACGTTAGGCATGACTGAAATTGGCTGATGTGGGGGTGAACCGGAAAAGGAGCGCGGAACTAAAGGCATCATCCCCACCTGTCAAGGAGCGGATCAGAAGGATTTTTCAGAAACCCGGATTTTCAGCCTCTTTTCTCCGCCATCCCCCCTCCCAAACAAGGAGCCACCGGTTGAATCCGCCGCCACTCCCACCCAGAATCCCCCACCATGCTCCCCTGCTCCCAGCGCATCATCGCCCCTTCCCTCCTCGCCGCCGACTGGAGCCGTCTCGCAGAAGAATGCTCCCGCGCCATCCGCGCAGGCGTCGACTGGCTCCACCTCGATGTCATGGACGGCCACCTCGTCGACAATATCAGCTTCGGCCCCCAGTTCGTCGCCACCATCCACAAAACCAACGACATCTTCCTCGACGTCCACCTCATGATCGATCGCCCGGACCACTTCCTCGACCGCTTCATCAAGGCCGGAGCAGACAACATCACCGTCCACGTCGAAGCCAATCACGACGTCGGCGATACCCTCCGCCGCATCCGCGCCGCCGGCCTCACCTGCGGCCTCGCCATCGACGGCCAAACCCCCTTCTCCGCCGCTGAACCATGGCTCGACCAGATCGACCTCTTCCTCGTCATGACCATCAACGCAGGCTTCGGCGGCCAGGCCCTCATCCCAGAAACCCTCGACAAGGTCCGCGCCGCTAAAGCATGGCGCGAAGCCCACGGGCTCTCCTACCACATCGAAGTCGACGGCGGCGTCCACAACGGCACCCTCCCCGACGTCCTCGCCGCCGGCGCCAACGCCATCGTCGCAGGCACCGCCCTCTTCGGCGTTCCTGACATGGAAGCCGCCGTCCGCCACTTCCGCTCGCTCTAACGCCTCCCTCCCGGCCGGAAAGCAACGCACCTCCTCAACCCTGCGCCGCACACCGCTCCACAAACTCCCGCATCCGCTCCTCCTGCATCTCGATCGACTCCACCAGCGCCGCTTGCACCCGGAAACGATCAAGGTTATGCCCCGGCCGCGATGTCTTGAAATACGGATCGCCATTCAAATGATCCGCTAGAAACCGCATCGCCAGCTCCAGCGTGATCAGCTTGCCCGAAAACGCCAGATAGTCGATCTCCGCCTGCGTCAGAAACTCCCGCGCCGTGCTCAGATACCCGCGCACCAGTGCCTCGAACATCGGCTGCCTCATCGTCACACGACTCGCATCCCGCTCGTCCTCCGCCGTCGAAATCGTCGTCGTCCTC
>CANHUG010000245.1 GCA_947462995.1 Verrucomicrobiales bacterium
TGGCGCCCGCTCGCCCTCGCCGACGCATGGACCGATTCCTCAGGCACCGTCACCACCCCCATCAACCCTCCAGAAGGCCGCAAGGTCATCCCCCCTGACGTCGCCCGCAATGTCTCCAGCATGCTCCTCGGCGTCGTCGAAAAAGGCACCGCCAAATCCGCCCGCAGCGAACACTTCGAAATCGGCGGCAAAACCGGCACCGCCAAAAAGGTCAACGAAAAAAACCCCGCCGCAGGCTACGATAACAACCGCCGCGTCGTCTCCTTCCTCGGCTACATCAGCTCAGCCTCAGGCCCGCGCCTCGCTGGCATCTGCATCATCGACGAACCCAAACTCGCCGAAGCAGAAAACTACGGCGGCCATCTCGCCGCCCCCCTCTTCCGCCGCGTCGCAGAAAAGGCCATGAACTACTACAAGGTCCCACCTCAGTTCATCGCCACCACGGCACCTCCCTCTCCCAAAGGGCCCTCCGCCCCACGGACCAAAAACATGTCAGGAAAGAGAAAATCGAGATGAACCTCAAAGATATCCTCGAAGGCGTCCAGCGCGTCAGCACCTTCGGTCCCCTGGACCGCGAAATCAACGCCATCTCCGTCGACTCCCGCGAGGTCGCCGAAGGCACGCTCTTCGCCGCCATCCGCGGCGAAAAAGCCGACGGCCACGACTTCATCACCAAAGCCCGCGAAGCCGGCGCCTCCGCCATCATGGCCGAACAGGATGTCCCGGAACTCTACCGCGACACGTGGCTCCAGGTCCCCGACAGCCGCAAGGCCGTCGCCGAAGCCGCCGACGTCTACTACGGCCGCCCCTCCGACGCCATGCTCGTCTCCGGCGTCACCGGCACTAACGGAAAAACCACGACCGCTTTCATCCTCCAGCACCTCATCACCCAAGCCCGCGGCCGCTGCGGGCTCATCGGCACCGTCAGATACGACAACGGTCTCGGCCAGCTCCCCTCCTCTCACACCACCCCGGACTGGATCGCCCTCCAGCGTCTCCTCTCCGAAATGCGCGCCAACGCCTGCAAGGGCGTCGCCATGGAAGTCAGCTCCCACGCACTCTCCCAATCCCGCGTCCACGGGATCCGCTTCGACTCCGCCATCTTCACTAACCTCACCCAGGACCACCTCGACTACCACGGCACCATGGAGGACTACTTCATGGCCAAAGCCTCCTTCTTCGAACACCTCGTCTCCCAGGGCGGCCCCAAAAAACCCACCGCCGTCATCAATATCGACGACCCATGGGGCAAACGCCTCGCCCGCTCCCTCGAAGGCCGTCTCCCCGTCCTCAAATTCGGCATGGGCGTCCAGGCAGACTTCCGCGCCTCCGCCATCCGCGTCTCCATCCAGGGTACCCAGTTCACCCTCCACGCCCGCGGCCGCGAATTCCTCGTCCGCACGCCCTACATCGGCCGCTTCAACGTCTTCAACGTCCTCGGCGCTCTCGCCGCCGCATGGTCCATGGACCTCAATCTCCGCGAAGCCATCACCAGCGTCCTCCGCGCTCCCCAAATCCCCGGCCGCATGCAGAGCGTCGCCGACGCCAAACCCTTCCGCGTCTACGTCGACTACGCCCACACCCCCGACGCCCTCGAAAACGCCCTCCGCACTATCAAGGAACTCGAACCCCGCAGCATCATCACCGTCTTCGGCTGCGGCGGCGACCGCGATCGCTCCAAACGCCCGCTCATGGGCGCTGCCGCTGAATCCCTCTCCACCTACACCATCCTCACCAGCGATAACCCCCGCTCCGAAAACCCCGAAGCCATCCTCCAGGAAATCCGCGCCGGCATGCGCGGCGACCGCTGCGAAATCATCCCCGACCGCCAGGCCGCCATCGCCCGCGCCATCGACCTCGCAGGCGCTCGCCCCGGCGGCGGCGATGTCGTCCTCATCGCCGGCAAAGGCCACGAACAAGGCCAGATCACCGGCAACTTCACGCTCCCCTTCGACGACGTCAAAGTCGCCCAATCCATCCTCCGCAACTGGGTCATGCCTGACCGCACCCGCCCTTCCCAGCGCGACCACGACAGATGAAACCCATCGACGCCGCCACAGTCGCCGCATGGTCCGGCGGCACCCTAACTTCCGGCGCCCACGGCACGATCGTCTCGTCCGTCTCCACCGACACCCGTTCCCTCCCCAAGGGCGCCCTCTTCGTCGCCCTGACCGGTGAACGCTTCGACGGCCACACCATGGCCGCAGATGCCGTCAAAGCCGGCGCCGCCGCCATCCTCGCCTCCCGCCCGGTCTCCGTCCCCGACGGCTTCCCCGTCATCGTCGCTCCGGATTCCCTAACTGCTCTCCAGCAGCTCGCCGCCTCATGGCGCCGGGTCTGGGCCGGCCGCATCACCGGCCTGACGGGCAGCAATGGCAAAACTTCCACAAAGGACATCACCAGCGCCATCCTCTCGCGCCAGTTCCCCACCGCCGCCACCAAGGGCAATCTCAATAACCACATCGGCGTCCCCCTCACTCTCCTCGCCATCAATCCGGAACACGCCGCCGCTGTCGTCGAAATGGGCATGAACCATCACGGCGAAATAGCCCCCCTCGCCGCCATCGCCGCCCCCCAGACCGCCATCATCACCAACATCGGCACCGCTCACATCGAACACCTCGGCTCCCGCGAAGGCATCGCCCTCGAAAAAAGCGCCCTGGCCTCCGCCATCCCCGCAGACGGCACCGTCATCCTCAACGCCTCGGACGACTTCACTCCTTTCATCATCTCCCGCACCTCCGCCCGCATCCTCACCGCAGGCATCGGCACCGGCGATGTCCGCATCGAAAACCTCACTTCCTCTCCCGAAGGGTCACGCTTCCACCTCCACTTCCCGGACGGTCAGCACACCCACGCCTCCCTCGCCCTCCCCGGCCGCCACATGGCCGCTAACGCCGCCCTCGCCGCCGCCGCCGGATGGTCCCACGGGCTCTCC
The DNA here is from genome assembly GCA_947462995.1 of Verrucomicrobiales bacterium. Classification (GTDB taxonomy): domain Bacteria; phylum Verrucomicrobiota; class Verrucomicrobiia; order Verrucomicrobiales; family V1-33; genus V1-33. The sequence continues at coordinate 2,939 of CANHUG010000245.1, forward strand.
GCCGACGCCATCGCCGACGGTCTCGCCAACGTCGCCCTCACCGCCGGCCGCGTCCAGCTCCGCTCCGTCGCAGGCCTCTCCTTCCTCGACGACTCCTACAACGCCAACCCGGACTCCATGGTCGCCGCCCTCGAAACCCTCCGCGGGCTCGAAACCAAAGGCCGCCGCATCGCCGTCCTCGGCCGCATGGGCGAACTCGGCCCCCACTCCCCCGACGGCCACCGCCGCACCGGAGCCGCCGCCCACTCCTCAGGCACCAATCTCCTCATTGTCGTCAACTCCGGCGACGCCCAACTCATCGCCGACGGCTTCCTCGCCGCTGGCGGCTCACCCTCACAAGTCCACCTCGTCCCCGACGCCGAAACCTGCGCCGCGTTCCTCCGCCAGTCCGCCTCCCCGGACGACCTCATCCTCCTCAAAGGCAGCCGTTCCGCAGGCATGGAACGCGTCCTCCACTTCCTCTCCGCGCCCTGACCTATGCTCTACCGCTTCTACCAGCTCATGGAGGCCGCTCCCGGCTCCGCGGAACACTTTGCCGCAAAGATCACTAACGTCTTTCAGTACCAGACGTTCCGGAGTCTCGCCGCCTGCATCGTCGCCTTCGCCCTCAGCATCCTCCTCGGCGACCGCGTCATCCGCAAACTCATCTCCCTCAAAATCGGCCAACCCGTCCGCACCGCCGAAGAAGTCCACAAGCTCTTCGAACTCCACGGCAAAAAGGCCGGCACCCCCACCATGGGCGGTGTCCTCATCATCGGCGCGCTCGTCGCCGCCAGTCTCCTCTGCTCCCGCTGGGACAATCCCTTCCTCTGGGTCGTCCTCGGCGTCACCCTCGGCCTCGGCGCTCTCGGCTACGCCGACGATTACCTCAAGGTCAGCAAGAAAAACTCCAAAGGCGTCAACGCACGCACCAAACTCGTCGTCCAGTGGGTCGTCGGCCTCGCCGCAGGCTACGCCCTCTGGCAACTCCCAGGCCAGCGCGACTACTTCGACCACCTCCAACTCCCCTTCATCAAGAAGGAACTCTTCGAGGTCGAACACATGGGCTACTTCACCCCGTTCTTCTTCGCCATCGTCATCGTCGGCTGCTCCAACGCCGTCAATCTAACCGATGGCCTCGACGGACTCGCCGCCGGCTGCACCGTCAGCGTCGGCCTCGCCTACGCCGTCTTCTGCTACGTCACCGGCCACGCCGGTGCCGCCAAATTCCTCCTCATCGACCATAACCAGAACGCCGGCGAACTCGCACCAGTCTGCATGGGCCTCGTCGGTGCCTGCCTCGGCTTCCTCTGGTTCAACTGCTTCCCCGCTCGCGTCTTCATGGGCGACACCGGCAGCATGGCCATCGGCGGTTGCATCGCCGCCGTCGCCATCTGCTGCCGCCAGGAGGTCCTCCTCATCATCGTCGGCTTCGTCTTCGTCGCCGAAGCCCTCTCCGTCATGCTCCAGGTCGCATGGTTCAAAATCTCCCGCCGCCTCTACGGCGAACCTCGCCGCCTCTTCCGCATGACCCCCATCCACCACCACTTCGAACTCAAAGGCTGGAAGGAAAGTCAGGTCATCGTCCGCTTCTGGGTCCTCAGTCTCATGTGCGCCCTCATCGGCCTCGCCACCCTCAAACTCCGCTGAACCCCTCGCCGTGATCCCCGCCTCCGGAAAATATAGCGGTCAGCGCGTCGCCATCCTCGGCCTCGGCCAGAGCGGTCTCGCCGCCGCTAGGCTCGCCGCACGTCTCGGTGCCGACGTCACCGCCCTCGACAGCGGCACCAGCCCAGCCGCCGCCGCCAGCGCAGCCACCCTCATTTCCGAAGGCATCCACTCCCTCACCGGCCCCGCCGCCCTTGCCTGCCCCACACGCTTCGACCTCGCCGTCCTCAGCCCCGCCATCGACCCCTCATGGCCTCTCGCAAGGCTCGTCATCGACGCCGGTACCAAGGCCATCAGCGAAATCGAATTCGCCATCCAGCAGTCGTCCATCCCCGTCATCGCCATCACCGGCACTAACGGAAAAACCACCACCACCGCCCTCACCGCCGCCGCCCTCTCCGCAGCAGGCATCCGCACACTCCCCTGCGGCAACTTCGGCACCGCTCTCGCCAGCATCGTCCTCGCCGACACCCCCCTCGATGTCTTCACCCTCGAGGTCAGTTCCTTCCAGCTCGAACTCATCGACTCCTTCCACCCACGCGTCGCCGTCTGGATGAACTTCGCAGAAGATCACCTCGACCGCCACCCCGACCTCAACGCCTACTACCGCGCCAAAGCTCGCATCTTCGAAAACCTCTCCCCGGAAGACTTCGCCGTCGTCAACGCCGCCGAATCCTATCCGGAATTCCCCGCACGGAAAATCACCTTCTCCGCATGGGACCAGAACGCCGACTGGTCCCTCGCCGACGGCACCATCCTCCGCCACGGCCAACCCGTCCTCGCCATGCGCGACACCAGACTCCGCGGCCGCCACAACGCAGAAAACCTCATGGCCGCCATGGCCGCCTGCCACGCATGGGGCATCCCCATCCCCGCCCTCGCCGACTCCCTCAAGTCCATCCCCGCACCGCGCCACCGCTGCGAACCCGCAGGCTCCATCAACGGGGTCGACTTCATCAACGACTCCAAAGCCACTAACGTCCACGCCATGGAATCCGCTCTCCGCGGCATGGACGATAAGGTCGTCCTCATCGCCGGCGGCAAGGAAAAAGGCCTCGACTACCTCCCAGTCACCAACCTCATCGCCGCCAAAACCTCCGCCGTCTTCACCATCGGCGAAATCGGCCCGCGCCTCGCCGCCCTCTGGGGCCACGCCGTCCCCTGCACCGTCTGCTCCTCCCTCGACGACGCCGTCCGCTCCGCCCTCGCCGCCGCCTCCCCAGGCCAGTCCGTCCTCTTCGCCCCTGGCACTTCGTCCTTCGACATGTTCACAGGCTACGACCACCGCGGCGACTCCTTCATCCAATCCGTCAACCAGCTGATCACCCCATGAGAAATCTGCCCGATCAAAAATCCCGGCCTCTCCGCCGCCGCAGCAAAAACCTCTTCGGTGCCATCACCGAACGTTTCGGCAAAACCCA
>CANHUG010000246.1 GCA_947462995.1 Verrucomicrobiales bacterium
GTGACGATTGAGGTGATGCCTGCGGATGATCCGCCGCGGGCGCAGGATGATGTGTATGTGACGAGACAGAATCAGGCGCTGGCGGTGTCGGCGGCGGTGGTGTCGGTGGAGGAGACGGTGGTGGCGGAGCGCGGGCGCTGGTGGTGGCGGACGGGGAGCGATCTGGGGACCGCGTGGCGGGATTGGGGTTATGATGCGGGAGCGTGGGCGTCGGGGCTGGGGCCGTTTGGTTATGGGGACGGGGATGAGGTGACGCTGGTGGATGACAATCCGGTGCCCGGGTACAGCAACAATCCTGTGCCGACCGACCGGTATCCGACGGCGTATTTCCGGCGGGAGTTTGAGGTGGGGAATCTGCAGGACACGGCGGCGATGAGGTTTGAGTTGGTGCGGGACGATGCGGCGGTGGTGTATGTGAACGGGGTGGAAGTGTACCGGGATTCGGTGCCGTTTGCGGCTGGCGGGGTGGCTCCGTTGCCGGTGTTTCCGGGGGTGATCGGGTATGGTACGACGGCGGCGGTGGCGATTCCGAATGAGCTGGAGAGTGTGTTTACGGCGCCGGTGGAGATTCCGCGGCGGTTGTTGTTCGAGGGGAGGAATGTGATCGGGGTGGAGGTGCACCAGACCGGGAGTGGCGGGGTGGTGAACAGCAGCGACATGAGTTTTGACGGGAGGCTGAAGCGCGTGCGGGGAGTGAGTGGGGTGTTAGGGAATGATGTTGATCCGGAGGGGAATGCGTTTGGGGCGCAGCTGGCGACGGGGCCGCGGAACGGGAGTGTGGTTTTGAATGCGGATGGGTCGTTCCGGTACACGCCGGCGGCGGGGTTTGCGGGGACGGACACGTTTGGTTACCGGCTGATGCAGTTTGGGGTGCCGGTGGTGCGGGATGTGCCGATTGTGGTGCCGGGGACGGAGTCGGTGCCTGGGGCGGAGCCGTTGTGGCGTTATCTGGACACCGGGGTCGATCCGGGGGCGACGTGGCGGAATGCTGGGTTTGCGGATGGGGCGTGGAAGGAAGGTCCGGCGGAATTGGGGTATGGGGACGGGGATGAGAAGACGGTGGTGGAGGACAACCCTGAGCCTGGATACAGCAACACGCCGAATCCGGGGAATCGGTATCTGACGACATGGTTCCGGAAGAAAGTGGTGATTGCGAACCGGGCGGGATTGACGGCGTTGAAGTGGCGGGTGCGTCGGGATGACGGGGTGGCGGTGTATATCAATGGTGTGCGGGTGTTTACGGACAACCTGCCGGCGACGTTTACGGCGGCGACACCGGCATTGGGAGCGGTGGCGGATGAGTTGGTGTATGTGCCGTTCCGGATGACGAACCTGGCGTCGGTGGTGGAGGGCGAGAACGTGATTTCCGCGGAGGTGCATCAAGCGGATGCGGGGAGCAGCGATTTGAGTTTTGATCTTGGGCTGGTGGCGGAGTATGGGGTGGGCGGAACGGTGACGGTGGAGGTGCTGGCGGACGATGTGGATGGCGACGGGATTTCGGACACGTGGGAGCGGGCGCACGGGTTGGGCACGGCGGAGAACAGTGCGGGAGCGGATGGGGACGGGGACGGGCAGGACAACCGGTCGGAGTTTCTGGCGGGGACGGATCCGCGGGATGCGCGGAGTGCGATGAGGGCGGTGGGAGCGGAGCGGACGCCGGGGGGAGTGCGGCTGGAGTTTGCGACGGTGCCGGGGATCAGGTATCAGCTGCAGCGGTCGGCGGGGTTGAGCGGTTGGGTGAATGAGGGTGTGGCGGTGACGGCGACGGGGGCGACGACGGCGTTCAGTGCGGCGGTGAGTGGTGGGGCGAGCGGGTATTGGCGGCTGAGGTGCCTGAGCACTTGGCCGTGAGGCTGGGGAGTCGGGTTTTCAGTTGCGGAAAGATCAGGGAATGGGAACTTTCTGGAAATCCTGATCAAATCCTGATGAGCCGAATCATTCTATCCATTCTTTGCGGGAGTGCCGCGTGTGTTTTCACGTCGTGCGTCGGGTTGAATCCCCGAGCGGGAGCGCAGGCGGATCCGTATGCGGCGAACGGGGTGGCGGGGCCATATAACAATTACACGCCTCCGGCGCAGACTTATCCGTCGGCGGCGCAGGATCCGTATGCTGCGGGGCAGTATAGCCAGGGTGGATCCAATCAGGGTGGGTATGGGACGGCTCCGGTGGCGGACAGCGGGTCGACGGGCGGCGGGTATAGCGGGGGATATAGTGGCGGCGGCGGGGCGGCGGCGGGTGCGCGGTCGCATACGGTTGCGCCTGGGGAGAATCTGACGAAGATCAGCCGGACGTACAACGTGTCGATTGATGCATTGGTGCGTGCGAACAATCTGAGCAGCCCGGATCAGATTCGGTCGGGGCAGAAGCTGGCGATTCCTTGAAGGTTCTGGGGTTGGGTGGAGAGTGGTGAGGGACGCTTGCTACGGTGGGGTGCAGCTTGGGAGAGTTGAATGCTGGAGACGAGGGAGGGGCGGGAGTTCTTGCGCCCCGTTGGGACGCAGGGGATTGGAATCGTGTGATCCCAGGGCCTTCGCGTTGCGGCGTCCCTGGGCTTGGTTCTTTGGGCCCGTTGGGATTGGGGGGAGGTTGGTGCGGAGACAAGGGCGGGACGCCCTCACTGCGGCGGGGTGGGGTGACGCGGACTGGAAAGTCCGCGATCCGCTAGATGTGCGGTGTCCCGTTAAGGCGCGGGTTGGAGGTGGCTAGCGAGTCTGGCGGTGGTGAGCGGATGGCACAGGTCCATGGGTGATATTGGTCAGGGAATGCGGTGCCGAAGCATTCCGAGACTTGGGGGCAATCTACCCGATTGAGGGGTCAGGGTCGGAATCAGTTGCTGCCGAGGAGTTTATCGAGACCTGAGTCGCGGGCGGCGCCGGCGCGGATGGCCTCGCGGTAGTGGCGGCGTGCGGCGTCGAGGCGTGGAGGTTCCGAGGTGGCGTGGATGACGGCGAGATTGAAGTGGGCCTCGCTGCAGTTCGGGTCGTTGGCGATGGCCTTTTCGAAGTAGTTGCGGGCGGTGTCGCGCTTGCCGTTTTTGAGGACGATGAGGCCGAGCGTGTGCCATGCGGCGGCGTGGGACGGATTGATTTTGAGGCCCGTGCTGATTTCGGTGGCGGCGTCGTCGAGGCGGCCCTGACGGAGGTAGGCGACGCCGAGGAGGTAGTGGGAGAAGTCGTTATCGAACTCGTGGGCCTGGGCTTTGCGGAGCGTTTCGACGGCATCGTCGAGCTTATCCTGACGGAGCTGGGTGACGCCGAGGTTATTGAGGGCGTAGACGTTCTGAGGTTCGACGGTGAGGATTTTGCGGAAGTTGAGTTCAGCGTCCTCGAAGGCACCGGATTTGAAGTGTTCCTCGGCGGCGATGGCGTTGGTTTTGAGTTCCGGGCTGAGGCTGGCGCGGTCGGTGGCTCCTGTGGGTTCCGGGAGGGGTTCGGTGGAAGGGTTAGGGGGTGCGGCGGAGTCGTCGACGAGGTAGAGTTCCTTGCCGTCGGCGCTGGTCATGAGTTTATTGACCTGAGTGGAAGTGATGACCTCGCGTTGTTCGCGGGTGAGGGTGACTGGGGCGGCCATTTCGTTGACGGCGCGGAGCATTTTATCGGATTCGACGCCGAGGTCCTTGAGACGGTCGAAGACCCCGTCGCGGGTGAGTTCGTCCATGAGGTTCTGGCGGGCGCGTTCGCGGCGGGCCTGTTGTTTGAGCTGCTGGAGGATGATTTCGCGGAGGACCTGATTTTCTGCGACGGCTTCCTGTTCGGGGAGGGCGCCGGCGGCGCCGGAGTCGGCGAGGCGTTTGGGGGTGGCGTCGAGCCGCATGGTTAGCGAGGCGATCTGCTGGCGGTATTCCTCGTTTTCCTGCTGGATCTGGGCGAGGGATTCCTGAACGCCTTTGACCTGGTCTTTGAGGGCGGCGATCTCGGCCTTGTCTTTTTCGCTAGAAGAAGAGAGTTCGGTGAGCCTTGACTGGGCGGAGGCGAGCTCGCGTTTGAGACGTTGATTTTCCTCGAGGATTTTGAGTTTGGCGGGGGCCTTCATGCCGTCGTCGCCGGAGAGGAGAGCGGTGATCTGGTCGCGTTCCTTGCGGAGGGAGTCGCGTTCTTCGGTGAGGGTTTTGATATCGGAGTAGGCCTTGGTGAGGTCCGCGGCCATTTGTTCGGTGCGGAGATTGGCTTCGGTGAGTTTGGTGGTGGCTTCGGTGAGGGCCTTCTGGAGGGACTCGACCTGGGCGATGAGTTCGCGGTGGCGGCGTTTTTCGCCGGCGTCGGCGGTGTCGATTTTGGTTTGTGCGGCGACGAGCCGTTCGCGGAGGTCTTTTTCGCTGACGCGGGAGTCGAGGAGATCGCTGCGGGTCTGGCGGAGTTCTTCGGTTTTTACGCCGAGGGATGTGAGGATGTCCTCGTTCTTTTTCTCGAGTTTCTGGATGTAGGCGCTGAGGGCCTTCATGCGTTCTTCCATGACGACCTGGCCGGTGCGGGGGATGGCTGGGGAGTCGTCTGGGGGGATGGGGCTGGTGAAGGTGGGTTCAGCATCTTTGAGATTGCCGACGATGCCTGCGGGGGAAGGAGGGCCGCCGGCGGCGCGGCGCTGGATTTCCTTCTGGCGGACGAGTTCCATGTCCTCGAGGATGCGGCGGCGGCGGAACTCGACGACTTCGGCGTTCCATGAAGGGTCGGTGGCGTGGACGGCGTTGAACGTGTCGCGGGCGTCGCGGAATTTGAAGTAGGAGGCGGCGAACTCGCCTTTGTCGCGGAGTTTTTCGGCTTCCGACATGGTTTGGAAGCCTTCGAGGTAGAGGTCGGCGACGCCGGATTTGCCGGTGATGGGCCTACCGGCTGGCAGAGGCGGGGGAGAACCGGGAGGGGATTGGGCGTGGAGAGAGGAGATGAAGCCGTGGGCGGCCATGATCAGGGAGAGACTGATGCGGCGCGTGTGGGTGGGGGCATTCATTGGGGTGAGCGGGGAGGGCTGGGACGGGGAGAGAGCATAGGGAAACCCCCAGGTTCCTGCAACGGCCTGTTTTGGAGAGTGGGTGTGGGAGCGGGGGCCGCGGGGCGGTTACTGGCCGGAGCCGTCGGCGGGGATGCCGGGGATGGCTGGGGCGGGTTCCGGGGCTGGGGCGGGGGCCGGAGTTGGTTCCGGTGCTGGGGCCGGAGTTGGCGCGGTGTCAGCGGGAGCTGGTGCTGGGGGCGTTGCGGGGGATTCCGGGGTATTGACGTCGGATTCCGGAGCGGGCGGGACGGTTTTCGGGGTCGGTTTCCGTTTGAGGCTGGAGTGGACCTTGGGCGAGCGTTTCGGGCGGTTCTGGCTGTGGCCGATGGGGACCCCGTTTTTGGTGCCGATGACGGAGACGGGAGTGCCGAGGGGGACATTCTGGAAGAACCAGTCGGCCATTTTGGCGGGGAGGCGGATGCAGCCGTGGGAGGCAGGGTAGCCGGGGAGTTTACCGGCGTGGAAGCCCATGGCGGTGGAGGAACCGTTGTGGTGGAGGCGCATGAAGTATTTCATGAGCGCGCCTTCGAAGCGAGCGCCGGAGGGGGTGGGGTCGAAGCCGGCCTGGACATCGCTCATGACGGTGCCGCCGCCGCGGGAGACGAAGTTGCCGTAGGTGGTGGAGCGGTGGTTGAGGTCTTTCTGGCCGATGGTGTAGTCGCCGGTTTCGGTGCGGTAGTATTTCTGGCCGCTGGAGATGGCGGAGTAGGCGGCGAGGCGATTGCCCTGGTAGAGGTAGGCCTGTTGGGAGTCGAGATCGACGATGAAGGAGGCGTTTTGGGCGGTGAGCGGGCCGTTGAGTTGGTCCGGGGCGAGGTGGAAGCCACCGGTGCCGCCATTTTTGTAGAAGGCGTCGACGGCGGCGCGGTCCTCGGCGCGGATGGCGGTCGGGTTGACGTTGGACCATTTGGCGGGAGCGCCGGGGGCGGCGGGAGCGTCCGGGCGGGTGCTGCGGCAGGCCGGCAGCAGGAGAACGAGGAAAGCAGCTGGGAGAGCGAGGAGGGAGCGCATGAGCGGAGA
>CANHUG010000247.1 GCA_947462995.1 Verrucomicrobiales bacterium
TATCAGTTTTCGCCGTGGCGGGATGTGGTGTTAGCGCCCGGGCAGCGACTGGTGCTGGCGGGGAGCGATCTGGGGTTGCGGCGGGTGTATGGTTGGGACCGGAGGATTGAAGGGAAGTACCGGGACAATCTGAGTAACGGAGGTGAGGCTCTGGTGCTGCAGACGCCGGATGGGGCGACGGTGATGCAGGTGACGTGGGATGGTGGGTGGTCGCCGCTGGCGGACGGGGGCGGGCACAGCCTTGTGCTGGTGCGGCCGAGGGCGGGGATGGCGTTGTCGGATCCGGTGAACTGGCGGGCGTCGACGGTGGCGGGTGGGGTGCCAGGGGGAGCGGATGCGGGCGTGGCGTTTGTCGGGGATGGCGGGGCGGATGCGGATGGGGATGGATTGAGTGCGTTGATGGAGTATGCCTTGGGGAGTTCGGACGGGGTGCCGACGGGCGAGCCGGTGACGGTGGAGAGTGGCGGGCCGGTGCGGTTTCGTTATGTGAGGGCTGCTGCGGCGGACGATGCGGTGCTGGTGCCGCAGATTGGTGAGGATCCTGCGGGGCCGTGGCAGGAAGGGGCGGCGGTGTTGCGGGTGGTGGCGGAGACGGTGCGGCCGGATGGTCGGGTGGAGGTGACGGTGGAGGCGAGGCCGGGCGTGCTGACGGGAGCGGCGCGCGGGTTTGTCAGACTGCGGGTGGTGGCGCGTTGAAGGCGTCGGCGATGCGTTGGGCGATGAGATCGGGAGGGTCGTGGGGAGCGGCGGTGATGGAGGTCATCCATGATTCGCGGCGGAACCATGAATCCTGACGTTTGGCGTACTGGCGGGTGGCGATGGTGACGGCTGCGATGGCGTCGTCGAGAGGGGTGGTGCCGCGGGCGGCGGCGAGGAAGTCGGAGAAGCCGATGGCGCAGGTGGGTTCCGGGTTGGTGGCGGTGGCGGCGGCAGAGACCTCGTCGAGGACCCCGAGTGCGGGCATGGATTGGGTGCGGAGGGCGATGCGGTGGTGGAGATCGGGGCGTTCGCGGGTGAGGATGACGCCGCGGGAGGCTGGGAGCGGGCCGGATTGGAAGGACGTGCGGAGGGCGGAGGCGGGTTGGCCGGTGAGGAGGGAGATTTCGAGGGCGCGCTGGACGTGGCGCGGGTTGCGGAGATTGACGGTGGTGGCGGCGGCTGGGTCGAGGTCGAGGAGACGGGCGATGGCGGCTTCGGGCGGGAGGGCGTCGATTTCGGCGCGGAGGGCGGGATTGGCGGGTGGTAGTGGGGCGAGGGAGTGGGAGAGGGCTTTGAGGTAGAGCCCGCTGCCGCCGGTGACGATGGGGGTGTGGCCGCGTGCGAGGATGTCGGCGATGACTGGGGAGGCGAGGGCGGCGAAGCGGCCGGCGTCCATGGGGGTGCCGAGGGGGATGGAGCCGTAGAGGTGGTGGGGGGCGGTGGCGAGGTCGGTGGCGTCGGGTTGGGCGGTAAGGATGGGGAGCCCGGCGAGGAGCTGGAAGGCGTCGGCGCAGACGACTTCGCCGCTGATGGCGGCGGCGAGGCGGGCGGCGGCGGAGCTTTTGCCTGAGGCGGTGGGGCCTGCGAGGAAGAGGATGGTGCCGAAGGGGAGGCGAGGGTCGGGCATGAAACGGGGAAGCGTGGGGTTGCGGAGGGTGGCGCTTTCCGTACGGTGGGTGGAGAAGGAGCAGCTGCAATGCAAACCGGAGCGACGAAGCGATACTTCAACACCTGTCCGCAGTGTCAGGAGGTGGTGGATGTGACGGCGGAGGAGCCGTATGCGAAGATCGGGTGTCCGGCGTGCGGGAGTGCGATGCGGGTGCGGAATGCGTTTCATCATTTTGAGATCCGGGGGGAGATCGGGCATGGGGGGATGAGCCGGGTGTTCCGGGCGCGGGACACGGCGCTGGACCGTGATGTGGCGCTGAAGATTCTGAACCGGAGCTGCAGTCGTGATCCGGAGCGGCTGGCGCAGTTCGAGCGGGAGGCGGAGATCACGGCGAGGATATCGCATCCTAACGTGGTGCGGGTTTTTACGGCGGGTCGGGACCAGGGATGTTTCTACATTGCGATGGAGCTGGTGACTGGGGGGAGTCTTGATGATCTGATCCGGGCGCGGAGGCGGTTGCCGGAGGGAGAGGTGCTGGCGATGGCGGGGCAGATTGTGAGGGGGTTGCGGGCGGCGCATGCGGCTGGATTGGTGCACCGGGATCTGAAGCCCGGGAACATTCTGCTGACGCAGGATGGGACGGCGAAGATTGTGGATTTCGGGCTGGCGGTGTTTGCGCGGGATGCGGACGGGAGCGGGGAGATCTGGGCGACCCCGTTTTATGTGCCGCCGGAGACGCTGGCGCATGAGCCGGAGGATTTCCGGAGTGACATTTACAGCCTGGGGGCGACCTTGTTTCATGCGCTGACGGGCGTGCCGCCGTGTGATCGGGACACGGCGTCGCTGGAGGAATTGAAGGCGATCAAGGCGGCTCCGGTGAAGGTCAGGGGGAGTGGGGTGATGTTGTCGGCGGCGACGATTGAGGTGGTGGAGCGGATGCTGAGTGTGAAGCCGTCGGGGCGGCCGCAGAGTTATGATTTGCTGCTGGGGCAACTGGAGGATGCGCGGCGGGGGTTAGGGAAGCCGGCGGTGAGGAAGGGTGCGGCGAAGGGGCGATGGGTGGGAGCGGCGGCGGCGATGGCGGCGGTTGGGGGGGGCGGGATTTGGATGGCGATGCGGCCGGGTGGCGGGGGTGGCGAGGTGGTTGTCAGGACGGGGGCGCTGGTGACGGATGCGGATCCGGTGGCTGGGTCGGACAGTTCGATTTCGGCGAGGTTTCTGCCGGCGCGGGATGCGATGCTGGCGGGGGATTACGGGAAAGCGCGGCAGCTTTTTGAGGAGTTAGGGGGAGAGGAGAAGGTGCGGCAGCCGACGCGGAACTGGGCGCGGTGGAATGCGGGATTGAGTGCGCTGCTGATGGGCGATGAGGCGGGGGCGCGGCGGGTGTACGGGGTGCTGGCGGCGGAGGGTCGGTATTCGGAGCATCCAGCGGAGGCGGAGTTGGCGGGTTTTTTTGCGTCGACGGCGGGATGGCTGGCGGCGGATGAGGTGGTGGCGGATGGGAAGCAGGGGGAATGTCCGGTGGAGTCGGTGCGTGCGATCGGGTTGCTGGCGGCGGCGTTGAAGAACTGGCATCGTGGGGATGCGGCGGGAGCGGCGCGGTATTTCGGGATGTTTGAGGGGGCGCGGCCGCCGGCGAGTGCGGCGTGGGTGGGGATGTGCGGGAAGCTGGTGGAGGTGGAGCGTCGGGAGGCTGCGGTGATTGCGGGGTTGCCGGGAGCAGACACGGCGGTGCTGCCGGCGGAGCAGGCGGCGGCGGTGCTGGCGTCGGCGCGGGCGGCGGTGGCTGGATTGACGCAGGAGGGGGCGGCGCGGAAGGCGGCTGGGGTGGCGCTGGCGGAGCTGGAGTCGGTGCTGCGGCCGGTGTTAGGGCTTCCGGGGGGCGGGACGGATGAGGGGAAGGGGGCGGATGATTTTGAAGTGCTGGCGAAGGCGAAGGAGCGGGTGGCGGAGCTGGGATTGGCGCGTCGGTTTGAGGAAGCGGCGGTGGTGATGGCTGGGTTGCCGGTGCGGGGTGCGGAGGCGCAGCGGATTGCGGCGGCGCATGCGGAGACGTGGCGGCGGGCGGGTCGGTTTGCGGTGCAGCTGGCGGAGGATCTGGCGGCGCAGCCGGTGGAGGGAGTGGTGGATGCGGCGGGGGGCGTGGTGCGGGGGATGGTGAGTGCGGTGGGGGATCAACTGGTGGTGAAGCCGCGGGGAGGGGCGGAGGTCAGGGTGGCGGTGGCGAAGGTGCCGGCGGCGACGCTGGTGGCGTTAGCGGATTCTGTGCTGGCGGGGGTGAGGGATTCGGAGGGGTATTATCTGCGGGGTGAGTTGGTGCATGCGTTTGCGCTGCGGAGCGGGCTGGAGTCGACGGCGGCGGAGTATGGTCGGGCGTTGAGTGCGGAGTTGCGGCGGTTTCGGGAGACCCTGGCGATGTTGCGGGCGGAGGGGCCTGTTGGGGAGGAGGGGGGGAAGTGAGAAGTGAGAATTGAGAAGTTAGAAAGGCTTGTGGGGAGATGGGGCGAGAACGGAGAGGGGCTGGTGGGGGGGCGAGTACGGAGAGGGGCGGGTAGGCGCACTCCGTGCGCAGAGAGAGCTGTGATGGCTCACAGCAGTCCAGAGCCTGCGGCGCGCTGGTTCGGAGAGGCTTGTTGGGTGGCGCGAGTACGGAGCCTCGCGTGCCCGGGCTTGTTCGGAGGGGGCTTGTTTGGAGGGGGCTTGTGGGGAGAGGGAGATTGTGGGGGTGGTGGTGAAAGGGGATTGCGGAGTGGGGAGAGTGGGTGGTAAGCGGGGTGGGAGGAGGCGTCGGGTGCTGGAAGGCGGCCGTGGTTTTCCGAGACGTTATGAGACGAGCATTTATACTTGGGGCGGGGTTGGGGACGCGGTTGAGGCCGCTGACGCATTTGCTGCCGAAGCCGCTGATTCCGGTGCATCATCGGCCGTTGATGGCGTATGCCCTTGGGCATCTGGGGGCGGCTGGGGTGGAGGAGTTTGTGGTGAACACGCATCATTTGCCTGGGGCGTATGGGACGGCGTTTCCGGGGATGGAGTGGGAGGGGAAGCGGATGTTGTTCCGGCATGAGCCGGTGGTACTGGAGACTGGGGGCGGGCTGGCGAATGTGAGGGATCTGCTGGAGGGCGATGAGCCGTTTTTGGTGTACAACGGGGATGTGCTGACGGATTTGCCGCTGGAGCGGGCGTTGCGGGAGCATCGGGAGCGTGGGAATCTGGTGACCTTGGTGCTGCGGAGTCGGGGGGCGGTTTGCAATGTGGCGCTGGATCGCGGGGATGGTCGGGTGGTGGATTTGAGGAATGCCTTGGGGACGGGGCACGCGGAGCAGTATCAGTTCACGGGATTGTATGTGGTGGATCCGGCGTTTTTCGGGTGGTTGCCGGAGCGCGGGGTGGTGGAGAGTGTGGTGGCGGCGTGGTTGCGGGCGATTTCGGGTGGGGAGCGGATCGGGGGAGTGGTGATTGACGAGGGGATGTGGTTTGATCTGGGGGATCGGGCGAGTTATCTGGAAGCGCATGCGGCGACGCGGAGGGTGGCGTTTCCGTCGTGGGGGCCGATGGGTGCGGAGGAGATGGCGGTGGTGCATCCGGGTGCGGAGTTGGGAGCGGGTGTGGAGATTGATGGGGGGAGTTCGGTGGGGCCGGGGTGTCGGGTGGGGGCGGGGGCGCGGTTGGAGGGGTGTGTGTTGTGGCCTGGGGCGGAAGTGGCGGCGGGGGCGAGATTGAGGCGGTGCATTGTGCTGCCTGGGGCGGTGGCGTCGGGGGAATTGGAGGGAGCGGACATTGCGGGCGCGGGCATTGGCGGTTGAAGGAGAGGCGGAGGGGTGATTGGAGGAGCTTATGCAGTACATATCGACGCGCGGCGGGTCGGCGCCGCAGAGCTTCACGCAGGCGGTGGAGATGGGATTGGCCCCTGACGGCGGGTTGTTTCTGCCGGAGCGGCTGCCTGATTTGAGCGGGAAGCTGGAGGAGTGGGCGGAGTTGCCGTATGCGGAGCTGGCGGCGGCGTTTCTGGGGGAGTTTGCGCCGGAGATTTCGGGAGAGGAATGGCGGGAGCTGACGCGGGAGGCGTATGGCGGGTTCGGGGATGAGGATGTGGCTCCGTTAGTGCAGCTGGATGAGCGGACGTGGGTGCTGGAGTTGTTTCACGGGCCGACGCTGGCGTTCAAGGATTTCGCGCTGCAGTTGCTGGGGTTGCTGTACAAGCGGCAGGTGGCGCGGACGGGGGAGCGGCTGACGGTGTTAGGGGCGACATCGGGGGACACGGGGTCGGCGGCGATTCACGGGTGCCTGGGGCGCGAGGGGATGACGATTTTCATTCTGTACCCGGACGGACGGGTGGCACCGCTGCAGGAGCGGCAGATGGCGTGCACGGGTGCGGCGAATGTGTATGCGATGCCGGTGCCGGGGACGTTTGA
>CANHUG010000248.1 GCA_947462995.1 Verrucomicrobiales bacterium
CTGGATCGAAATGCTCGACCGCGACGCCGATCGTCTCTCCGACGCCCTCAAACGCGTCAATGTCATGCCCCTCGGCTCCGGTGCCCTCGCCGGTTCCACCATCGCCCTCAACCGCGAGGGCGTCGCCGCCCGTCTCGGCTTCGACCGCGTCTCCCGCAACAGCATGGACGCCGTCGCCGACCGCGACTACATCGCCGAAATCCTCTTCTCCCTCGCCCTCACCGGCACCCACCTCTCACGCTTCAGCGAGGACATCATCCTCTGGGTCTCCGCAGAATTCGGCTTCGTCTCCCTCAGCGACGCCCACACCACCGGCTCCAGTCTCATGCCGCAGAAGAAAAACCCGGACGTCGCCGAACTCACCCGCGGCAAAACCGGTCGTCTCTACGGCAATCTCCTCTCTATCCTCACGCTCCTCAAAGGTCTCCCCATGACCTACAACCGGGACATGCAGGAAGACAAGGAACCGCTCTTCGACTCCATCGACACCATCAAAATAACCCTCGAGGTCTTCGCCGAAATGATCGCAGGCATGCAGGTCAACGCTCCCCGCGTCCGCGCCGCCGCCGCCGATCCTTTCCTCCTCGCCACCGACCTCGCCGACTGGCTCGTTCTCAAAGGGGTCCCGTTCCGCAAGGCCCACGAAATCATCGGCCAGCTCACCGCCCTCAGTCTCTCCTCAGGCACCGCCTTCCCTGACATCCCTCTCAAGACCTATCAGCAGCTCTCCCCGGTCTTCGACGAATCTGTCTTCTCGGTCCTCACTCTCGACCACGCGCTCAAAGCCCGCTCCGCCACCGGCGCGCCCTCGCCAGCCAATGTCGCCCGCGAACTCGCCGCATGGAGCCGGAAACTCAAGCCCGCCGCCCCCACGCGCCGCGGCCCGAAACAGGCCTCCTGACCTCACCCCCGCACCTCCCCGGTCTCCCCTTCTCCCATGTTCTTCGCCCCTCTGCTGAAGCTCCGCGACCAGATCGCTCGGAAACGCAACCAGCTCACCATGGACGAGGAAAAACCGTTCCTCTCCCACCTCGAAGATCTCCGCAAAACCCTCACGCGGATGATCCTCACCCTCATCACCGGGGTCATCCTCTGCTTCGCCTTCAACGAGTGGTTCTTCGCCATCGTCCGCGACCCGCTCCGCCGCGCCGGCCTCGAAGCCCCGCGCGAACGCAATCTCCCCGCCGTCGTCGCCGCCCTCCCCGAAAGCCAGCAGCAACCCACATGGTGGCGCATCCACAACGCCGCACGCGGCGCCGCCGCCCTCGAAGGCCCGCAACGTCAGCTCTTCCTCGACTCCGTCGCCCCCACGCCGCTCGACCGGCAACTCACCAACGCGGTCCTCCTCCACCACACCGCTTCCATCCTCCCGGAAGCCGACCGCAAAGCCTATCTCGCCAAAGCCACCGCGCTCCTCCTCCCCGCAGAAGACGGCCCCAAGGTCCTCGAATTCACCGCCCAGCTCGTCGCCGCCAAAACCTCGCCAGACCTCGACGTCCCCGCAGACATGGTCGAAACCGAGGCCTTCGCCCCCGCCGAAAGCTTCATGCTCTCCATGAAGCTCTCCCTCGTCGCAGGCATCATCATCTGCTTCCCTCTCCTCTTCTACTTCCTCCTCGAATTCATCCTCCCAGGCCTCACCGAACGCGAACGCCGTCTCCTCTGGCCTTCCCTCGTCATCGGCTTCGGGCTCTTCCTCTCCGGCGTCCTCTTCGCCTTCTACTTCGTCGTCCCTCGCGCCCTCGAGTTCTTCCACGAATACTCCAACAGTCTCGGCATCCGCGACCGCTGGCGCATCGGCCAGTACATCTCCTTCGTCACCACCTTCAGTCTCATCTTCGGCCTCGCCTTCGAACTCCCAGTCGTCGTCATGGCCATGGTCAAACTCGGCCTCCTCGAGTCCACCACCATGCGCAGAACCCGCTCATGGGCCGTCGTCATCATCCTCGCCGCCTCCGCCATCCTCACCCCCACCGGCGACATGCTCACCATGTCCATGCTCGCTGGCCCCATGATCATCATGTACGAGGCCTGCATCTGGCTCGCCGTCCTCCACGAGAAAAAAGAACGCCAGCGCGAGGAAGCTGAACGCGCCCAGGACATGTCCCGCCGCGCCGCCCTCGTCGGCGTCGCCTCCGTCCAGGCCCGCCCTTCCTCCTCTGACCCACATCCGGACAGCCCGTCCGACCCCTACCACGCCTCCGACCCCTATCACCACGACCACCACAGTCAATATGGTCAACACGGTGAACACGGTCACGGCCATGACAACCATCACGGCCCCGACCCCGACCACCACTGGCACCCGCACCACCCGGACCCAGAAACCCAAGGCCCAGACGCAGAATACGAACAGTACCTCCGCGAACACGCCCACCTCTACAACGACACCCACCCCGAAAACACCCCCGTCGAAGCCCGCCCCACCACCTCCGACTCCCCAGACCCCACCCCCGATTCCTCAGAACCAGCTCCCGCCACAGAGCCAATCCTAACACCGGAATCCCCTGCGTCTCCCGAGCCAACTCCAACTCCCGAGCCAACTCCAACTCCCGAGCCAGCCCCAACACCAGAGGTCGCCCCAGCACCAGGGGTCGCTTCCGTGCCAGACCCAGCTCCAGCTCCAGCTCCAGCTCCAGCTCCCGAGCCCGCTCCCGCCCCACCGCCAGAGCCCCCCGCGCCCTGAGGCAGTGTTTGAGAGACCCCGGCAAAGAGGCACAGGCATCTTGCCTGTGACCCTCAACACGCAACGTAGCACGGGTGTCCCACCCGTGACCCCAACACGCAAAGTGGCACGGGCATCTTGCCTGTGACCTCAATGCCAAAGCCTCATCTGGAAACCCCAGCCTCTCCCTCACGCCCCACCTCACCGCCCCTCAGAACCACTCTCCGCCTCCCGGTCCGTCTCCCGCTTCCGATCCTCCAGCCGCCGCCTGATCACGCTGCCCGCCTTGTCCAGCAGCTTCTCAATCACTTCCCCCTTCTTCACCCCCGATTCCCCGTCGCCGGAAATCTCAACCCGGATCACATTCCTCCCATCCGGCGGGACCTCCACCACCTTCTCACCGCCCCCGAGATACCGCATCCAGACCACCACCGCGAAGACCAGCACTCCCGCATACGTCACCCCCAGCGACACCATACTCACCCGCTGCCAGATCGACCGGTCCCACTGCTCCTTAAGCTTCCTCCGGGACCCCTGACTGAATGCCGCCATCACTAACAGGAACAGAAAAACCACCGCTTGCACCGTCAACTCGACGAGCAACGTCACAAATGTCACCACCAACTCAAAAAGCGCTTCCATATCCCTCCAAAACAACACCTCCCTCCGCCCAGGTCATGGCACTCGGAATGGTTCTTGAGGCCCCTCACCCACCACCATCCGCGAGGTCCGCCGAAACTTCAGCCACGAGGACAGATTCCACCAAACGCCCAGCAACCCGCAATTGATCGCCATCGGCCACGGGAAAATCATCACCCCAACATCCCGCAGCAGCGAAATCACAATGTTGCCGCAACAATACGCAAGCCAGGGCAGCCAAACGATCAGGAATGCCACCGGAGACCGGTAGAACTCCCTCACAGCTCCCTCAGCTTCAGCAGCCTCAATCTTCTTCCCGGGCCGACTCCTCACCCATCGAGCAGAGAACCGCTCGGCCTCCACTCTGCGCCACCACCCCGCCCGCCCGGCCACATAGAACACCAGCGCCATACCCACCGAGATGGCAATGACGAAAATGCAGTTCGATAGTGTCGTTCTTGGCGGCGTTGGTTCCATCAGTCCCACCAATAACACACGCCATCCAACGAATGTCAAAAGCCTTCCTCCCCTCAGCCCCTCCCCCTAGAACGCCCAGCCACCCGGAATCCGCGACTCGTTCTCCTTAGATTGGTCAGGCATGGAGGCCATCGTCACTGCGCTCCCCGGGATAACTGGTAGCGCACCTCCATCAGCGCAAATCCAAGCAGATTGAGGCCTTTCCATCGGTCTGGCCAACCAGCATCAGGCGAATCCGCCGCTAATCCAATGCCCCATATCCGATCCACTGGACTCGCCTCAACCAGAACACGCTTCCCAGTACCAAGGAGGAAATCGGCCAACTCCGGATTCTGGGAAAACTTCGCCAGGTTACCAGCCACCACATATTCAAAACGATGTGCAAGCCACACCGCCTCGTCAAAGCCAGCTACCGACCGACCCAGG
This sequence comes from Verrucomicrobiales bacterium, assembly GCA_947462995.1. Classification (GTDB taxonomy): domain Bacteria; phylum Verrucomicrobiota; class Verrucomicrobiia; order Verrucomicrobiales; family V1-33; genus V1-33. Next base: position 4,208 of record CANHUG010000248.1, read on the forward strand.
TCCTTAGCCTGCTTCGGATGTGGTGCCGCGAGAATGCGCTCAAGTGTCACTGCATCGCCAAACAATCGGGCTTTCGATGCCATCATGAAATGCTCGGCTGTCCGATACTCAATCCCATCGGCGGAAAATGGCCCCTCCCACCACTGACTGAAGCATGCCTTCGTGACTCTGCCGCCTGAGGATGGCTGATGGCCCCAGAAGAAAACGAACTTCGGATCAAAACCCCCAGCAATCGCTGCCTCCAACTCATCGACGGACTTCGGCGGAATCATGGTTTCAACTGCACTCACTACAGTCAGAACCATTCCGGAACCAACCGGATTTGCAAGGGCCGGAAACAGCCGCCGACCATCGATGCCCCCCCTGACACCATCGCTCCGTCATTCACCCACCAAAGCCGCATCCGCCCCCCGCCCATCAACCGCCACCATTCGGGACATCCGCCGGCACATCAGCCTCCAGGCCAATCCTTGCCAATACCACAGCAACACAACATTGATCAGGATCGCCCACTTAAAAATCGTCACCCCCTCATCCCGCAGCAGAAACATCAAAGTGGTACCGCAACAAAACGCAAACCCGGGCAGCCCAACGATCAGGAATGACACCGGAGACCGGTAGAACTCCCTCACAGCAACCACAGCCTCAACACCCTTCAGCTTCCTCTCGGGCCGATGCCGCGTCGACCATTCCCAAAACGACGCCGCCTGACTTTCGCGCGTCCACCCCGCCCGTGCGATCACATAGTCCACCACCACAGATACCACCCAAATACCAAAGAGTCCCATACAATCCAAGAGTGTCGTTTCTGCCAGCATCATTCCTGTTCCTCCCTCCAAAGAAACACGCCATCCACCGAAAGTCAAAAGCCTTCCTCCCCGCGCACCGCCCACCACTCCCCTCAGCCACTCACCCACGAACGCCCGCCCACCCTCACTCTTTCTCAAGCTCGGCCAGACGCCGCCGCAACTCGGCCTTCTCCTCCTCCACACTTCGCTTGGGCGCATCTTCCACAATCTCATCGTTCGTCAGATACACCCCACTCATCATCGAGGTCTTCACGTGCGCCCGATGCACCCGCCCCTCTCGATCCCGATAAACAATCTGATAGATCCTCGCATCTTTCTCACCAAACCACCCGGGACCAAACGGATCCCAACTCTTGTCGAGCAACTCGCATCCCATGTCGCGAATGTATTGCTCGACACGGTCTCCATCAAACGTGCCCGCCATGAAACGCAACACGATCGCAATGCTGACGCCCACAAAAATGATGACTGCTGGATCCATGCTCTGATTGGTTCTTCTATCGTTCACACATCGCACCCACCACCGCCATCGCCAGCACTCACCGCTTCCACGTAACCAACCCTCTCCCAACAAGCCTGCCTTCGCGCCTCCGCTTGAGCCCCCTCTCCGACCAAGCCCATGGTCTCGCTGAGCCCCAGCTCGGCCTCCTCCCAACACGCCATTCAAACTTCTCACTTCTCACTTCCCTCGCGCCCCTCCGAACAAGCTGGCCGAAGGCCCTTGGACTGCGGAAGCCTGCTGCCACTTTCCCGGAGCCAGCCCGCTGGCCCGGCACCACCCAAGCCTCTCCCCACACGCCCCCCTCCGAACAAGCTAGCCGCAGGCTCTGGACTGCTGTGAGCCATCACAGCTCTCCCTGCGTGCGGAGCACGCCTACCCGCCTCTCCCC
>CANHUG010000249.1 GCA_947462995.1 Verrucomicrobiales bacterium
CCGCCTCCCTCCGTCTCCTCAAACGCCGCCTCGAGGAAGACACCAACCAGAACAACCCCATCCCCCTCGTCTTCGGCCAGGTCCTCCCGCACGACCCACCACTCCCTCGCTTCACCCACCGCTCCGAAATCCGCACCAGCCAAGTCCGCGCCGACGCCACCTCCGGCCACCCCGACGCCATCCCCAACACCCGCATGATCCCCACTGACAACTTCCCCCTCCTCCCAGACACCGTCCACTACAACACCACCGGCCAACTCCAGCTCGGCCGCGCCATGGCCACCGCCATCCTCAAACTCCAACCCTCCCCCTAACCCCCCATCTCCCAAAACGTCCCCTCCGAAACCTTGAGTAATCCCCGCAATCACTGCCAACCAGGAGCGTGGACTTTCCAGTCCGCCTCACCCCCGCAGCAAGCAAAGTGGCACGGGCATCCTGCCTGTGACCTCATTGCCAAAGATCATGAAAGCAGCAGCCATCGGCGTTCAACTCATTGAAGCCGCGTACCTCACAAAAACGCTAGTCAGGAAACTTTCCCGGCCTCTCCACTCACACATCTGCACTCTCATTGAGAGGGCAGCTTCACCCTCACATCACATCCCATGCCTGACTCACCTGTTGTTTTCACCACCAAAAATCTTCATATCATAAAACCACCCCCTCTCAACTGATGCATCACCAATCCTCGGCTTTGTTTCGTATATGAATTCGTACCCCGAGCGATGAAGACTTATGTGCCACCCCTCGGGATAAATTCGCGGACCTCGACAGTGATCTTTATAGCAGTTTTATGTAAGAGCAAGAAGTGAGTAATCGACGCAACTTAGTCACGTCTTACCATTTAGCCGGACATTCAATAGCATTATCCAGATCCGCCAACCCTTTGGATCGTGCATCTCGCATTCCTCGGGATACTCGGCTCACCCCGGAATACCCCTCCCGCCCCCTCTCATCGCTCCTTCCGGCCCACCACCTTCTCAGCCGGCCGCAACCCGACCTCCACATCCGTCCGCCAGCCCTCCTGCCCTCCCCCCGGTCGCCGCAGCCGCGCCGAAATTGTCAGCGGCTCCCGCCCCGTCGCCCCCAGCGGCCACGCATAAACCTCCAGCGACCGACTCCGGTCTCCCACCAGCACATCCGGAACGCCGTCCCCGTTGTGATCCGACAGCACTTCATCCCTCGGCCCGGTAAACAATCCGTCCCCGTCCCCGTCCACCGCCAGCAATCGCGTGCTCGGAAATCCCGCCAAGCTCCGCTCGTCCCCGTCAAAAATCTCCAACCGGCACGGCCCCGATGCCTTGAATCCGAGATCCTCGATCCTGACACCTCCCGTCCTCTGATTGATCTCATGATAAAACGGCACCGGCCACCCCGGCACCGTCGTCAGATTCCCGCCACTCACCACCGCCGCCGCCGCCGCCGCATCCGTAAAGAAAAAGTCGCTCGTCGCCGCCACACCCTTCCCACCGTCCGCCTGCCACGCCAGCGTCACCATGTCGTCCGCCGCCGACGGCAAATGCTCCACATAAAGACTCAAGGTCTCCCCGGGCCGCAAACTCAATGCCCGCGTTGCTCCCTCCGCCCCACCCTCACCCGGCGGCCTCACCGTTAGGGTCTGCCCGGACTCATCCGCCACCCACGAACCCGCGCGCCCCACCCGCGGCGTCGCCGTCAGGCTGCCCCCCAGCTCCTTCGCCGTCGGATTCGACAGAAAAATCCTCGTCCTCCCGATCTCCTGCTGCGGCCGCGCCACCAGCGCCGACGCCTCCGGCGGATTCAGCACCGCACCCGTCGGTCCCCGCCCCAGCGGCGGCAGTCCCGCCAGCACCGGCTGCGCCGCCAACCGCTCATCCGCCAGCAACCGCCGCGTCTCCACATCCAGTTCCCGGATCCTCCCCGCCAGCATCGTGTCAATCCTCACCCACTGATGCTGCAATCGCCACGGATGCCGGTTCTCACGGCACAATCTCGCCATCGCCACCAGCGACGCCGCCCCGCGATTCAGCAACCCGCCACCTAACGCCGCCTGACTCGCCCGGTCATGCGCATGAAACGCCGCCAGCCATTCCCCCGCGCCCTCGAACAATGTCGCACGCCACGACCAGATCCTCGCCTCCTCCCGCGGCAATCCCCACTCCCTCGCCCTTCGCGCCAGTTCATCCAAAGCATCTCCCGCATCCGCCTCCGCATCCGCCATCGCAAGCTGCAACCACCCGATCTCCGCCTCCACACACACCTCCCGCTGCCCAGCCTCCAATGCCTGCCGCGCCAGCGCCGCCAGCGCATCCAGCGCCGGCCCGGGATCGTCCGCCGCCAACCCGTCCCGCACCCATTGCGAAATCTCCAGCAACTGCCCCGCTCCCCCCAGCCAGCCCTCCGCCGCCAACCGGTCCGGCGACGTCCCGTCCTCCGCAGCCACAACCGTCCCCGCCCCAGCTAGGAGCACGCAGACCGTCACAGCATTCAGTCGGTTCATTTCAGAATTCTCCGCTCTATAATCCAAGCGCCGCCGACCGCCACTTTCTTTCCGGGATTATCTTCCCCACCCTCCAAACCCGCGCTCACCGCGGCACCACCACCCCAGCCCCCTCCGCGTCCGCTCCCTCACCACCCGCATCCGGAGCCTCCGTCACCGGCGTCGCGCCCGGCGCAGCCAGCTTCACCGGCGGTTCCGGCAGGTAACCCGACACCAGATCCACATAAAAACGCCACGCCACCGAGTCCATCAACGTCTCCCCCTCGCGCCGGAACGTCACATAAACCTGACACTCACTCGTCCGCAGCGGCTCCCTCACCTGCCACGCAATCACCCCGCCCGCCGCATCATACTCCGCCGGCACCTGCCCGTATCCCGCAATCTTCATCGTCACCGTCGCAGGATCAATCCCGCTCAGCCGACTCACATCCACCGCAATCCTCGGCCGCCTCACCGCCACCGTCGCATCCGGCGCAGGCTCCGTACTCACCAGCACCTCCCCGCCCTCCTTCCTCAACAACTGCTTCACCACTTCCCCCTGCGATGTCCCCCGCGAACTGATCGCCCGCCGGAACGCCGCATCCGTCGCATCCGTCCCGATCACAATATACCGACCCAGCGCCGCCGCCGGCGTGTCCCACGTCACCCGCGCCGGATTCACCGTGAACATCGCCTCATACCCGCACTCCTTACCCACCGCTTCCTCCCGCTCACTGTGATACCCCCCGGGATACGCATACGTCGTCACCATCTGACCCGTCAAATCCTCCAGAAACTGCCGCGAATCCTTCATCTCCATCCGCAGAAACGCCTCGCCTGCCGGTGCCCCCTTCTTGAACGCCGCATCAATCCGCTTCCGGTACGGATGACTAACACTGTGGCTCCCCACCGTCCCGCCCGCCGCCATCAACTCCCGGATCTCCGCCGTCGTCATCGACTTGCTACCGCCATTCACAAACCGCTTGTACAGAAACACCGTAAACGGATACCCGAACTCCCGCAGCACCGGCAGCGCAATCGTGTGCACACTCTTCCACCCGTCATCCATCGTGATCATGATCGACGGATCAGGAATGTCCTTCTCCCCGCGCCGCCACGCCAGAAACTCCGGCATCCCGATCACCTTGATCCGCGCATCCCGGATCACCTGCATCTGCGCCCGGAACTGCTCCTCGCTCACCTGCATCGCATTCCCAGGCTTCCCCTTCACAAAATCGTGATACCCCAGCACCGACACCTGCGCCGATTTGTTGATCGTCAGCGCAGGCACCGCCGGATCCAATGGCGGCGGCACCACCGGAGCCGCTGGCTCTCCCGCCTCCGCCACAATCTCAGGCACCGCCCCGGCCGGAGGTGCCACCCGCGCTTCCTTCTTCCCCCGCCCACACCCACTCAGCACTACCAGCAGCGCGGCTATCAGGCTCAATCGGATCGGTTTCATGCTCGTTTCCACTCCGCTTAACCCCGCTTCCGCCTCCGCGCAATGCGTTGCCTCACGCAAACCGCATCACCTTCGATAAAAACCGTCGCGTCATCTCCTCCTTCGGCGCAGCAAACAACTCCCCGGACGGCCCGTGCTCCGCCACCTTCCCCGCCGCTATAAACGCCACATGCCCAGCCACCGCCCGCGCAAACCCCATCTCGTGCGTGCTCAGAATAATGTCCTGCCCGCCCGCCGCCAGCTCCCCGATCAATTCCAGCACCTCCGCCGTCATCTCCGGATCCAACGCCGACGTCGGCTCATCCAATATCAATATCTCCGGCCCCGACGCAATCGCCCGCGCCAATCCCACCCGCTGCTGCTGCCCTCCTGACAACTGCGCCGGCAGCTTGTGCCCGTGCGCCGTCAGCCCGAACCGCTCCAGACTCTCATCCGCCACCCGCTCCGCCTCCGCCGCCGTCCGCCCATGCACCTTCTCCAACGGCAGCGTGATATTCCGCCGCGCCGTCAGATGCGGAAACAAATTGAACTGCTGAAACAAAAACCCGTTCCGCCTCCGCCACGCCAGCAACTGCCGCTCGTCCGCACTCAAAACCGTCCCGTTGATCGAGACCTCCCCCTCGTCCGCCCCCTCCAATCCCCCTAGCACCCGCAGCAGCGTGCTCTTCCCTCCGCCACTCGGCCCTATCAACGCCAGCACCTTCACCCGCTCCACCTCCAGCGACAACCCGTCCAGCGCCGCCAGCGCCCCGTACCGTCTCGTCAGTCTCTGCGCGTCAATGTCCATAACTACATCTGATAACGGAAATGCCGCTCCATCGCATGCGCCACCCCCGCCAGCGGCAGCGTCAGCAGCAGATACCCAGCCGCCAGCGGCAGAAACGCCTCAATCCCACCATACGTCGCAGAATTGAACGCCCGCGCCTGCGCCGTAAACTCCTGCACCCCAATCACACTCAACAGCGACGAATCCTTCACCAGCGACACAAACTGCCCCGCCAGCGCCGGCAGCACCCGCCTCAATGCCTGCGGCATCACCACCCACCGGAATACCTGAAACCTGTCAAATCCCACCGCCCTCGCACTGTCAATCTGTCCCTGCGGGATGCTCTCCAGCCCGCCACGCAGAATCTCACTCAGATACGCCCCCGTAAACACCGACAACAGCGCCGCCCCAGTCCACAACTTGCTCCCCACCCCGAAACGATCCAGCAACCCAGCCACCTGGCTCTGCGCAAACACCACATAATAACCAATCAGCACCAGCGTCAGCAGCGGCATCCCCCTAACCAACTCCACAAACGCCCGGCTGAACCACCGCAACGACCGATACCGCGTCCGCTGCCCCGCCACCAGCAACCCAGCCACCACACACGACCCAGCCAGCGCCCCGGCAGACAACTCCAGCGTCACCAGCCAACCGCGCCACAACGACTGCCGGAAATCCCACGCCCGCGACCATCCCCACGCCGTGTCCAGATTCGAAAACACCCACCAGAACAACGCACAGACCATCGCCGCCAGCACAAGGCCCAGCAGCAGATCCAACCCCAAAGGCGCTCGCTCGGATCGTCTTGCCATCAGCTTTCCTCCTCAGTCATCCTAACGAAAATACTTCTTCGCATCCACCCGCCCCTTCGGCGGCTTCCCCTCACTCTTCTCCTCCTCCGGCTTCTCACCTTTCTCACCCTCCTCCGCCTTCGTTCCACCTTTCTCCCCACCCTCCCTCACCCCAGCCGCCTCACCCGTCACCTTCACCTGCCCAGGCTCCCGCAGCTTGATCTCCAACTGCCCCTTCGAACCTCCGTCCTTCCCCTTGTACTCGAAAATGTCGCCCGTCACCTCAATCGTCTTCCCCTTGTACAGCTTCGCAGGACTACCCCCCTCGAACTTCCCATAACTCTCCTTCCAGCACACCACCGTGAACTTCCCGCCCTCCAGCGTGATGAACGTAATCCCCTTCTCCGATTCATGCGTGTTCGAAAC
>CANHUG010000250.1 GCA_947462995.1 Verrucomicrobiales bacterium
CCTCCAGCTCTGCCACCTCCCTCGGATCAATCTCAAGGCCATCCTGATACCGCCTCAGCGCCCGCTCCAGATCCTCCAGCTCCATGAACGCCGCCTCAAACGGGGCCGTCACCACCGCCACCCCCCGATCCGTCCTCTCAAGATCCCGGAACACCCGACGCAATTCCCCGAGCTGCACCAGCACCGATTGCTCACCGTCCCCCAGCAACCCCACCGCCTGCCCCGCCAGCTCCGCCAGCCGCGTCCCGTTCGACGCCATTCGGTGCCGCTGCAGCAACGGTTCCTCCTCGTCCACCCGCAACCCCGCCGCATCAATCTCCTCCACCTGATACCGCAGCAACTCCAGCTCCTGCGTCCCCGCCGCCTCGCTCCGGCTCAACTCATCCAGTTCCTGACCAATCCGACGCCACCCGCGCCACGCTCCCTCATACGCCTCCAGCGCCTTCTCCGCCCCCGCCGCCGCATCCAGCATCGCCAGCTGCCGGTCCCGGCTGTTCAGACTCTGATGCTCATGCGGCCCGTGCAGATCCACCAGATGCTGCCCCACCGCCTTCAACACCTGCAATGTCGCCGGCGCACAATTCACAAACTGCCGGTTCTGCCCCGCCGCCGAAATCACCCGCTTGATGATCAGCTGCCCGCCCTCGCACGGCTCCAATCCCGCCGCCGTCAGCACCGCATCAATCACCACAGTCTCCCCAAACGAAAACACCGCCTCCACCGTGCACTGATCCTCCCCCGTCCGGATCAGATCCCGGTCCGCTCGCTCCCCCAGAACCAGCTTCAGCGCCCCCACAATAATCGACTTCCCCGCCCCCGTCTCCCCAGTCACACACACCAATCCGCGCCCCAGCTCCCACGTCAGCGTCTCCACAAGCGCAAGGTTCTTCAGTGTAAGGGATACAAGCATGGCGTTGATCAAGGTGTCAGGATCGACCGACTATGCCTGCCCGCCGCACGGAATCAAGCAGCCGCCTCGCCTCTCCGCACCCCGCAGAAAATCCACCTGCACCTCCCCGCTTCCCGTGTTTGCTCACCCAGTCCATGTTCTCTCTCACGTTCCTCGGCACCGGCACCTCCACTGGCATCCCCATGATCGCCTGCGATTGCCCAGTCTGCCTCTCCACCGACCCGCGCGACCAGCGGCTCCGCTGCGCCCTCCTCATCAATGACGGCCACGCCCAGTGGCTCGTCGACGCCGGCCCGGACCTCCGCCAGCAATGCCTCCGCGCCGGCATCCGCCACCTCGACGCCGCCCTCATCACCCACGCCCACACCGACCACATCATGGGCTTCGACGAACTCCGCCGCTTCACCTTCGGCCCGGACGAATCCCTCCCCGTCCACGCCTCCCACGCCACCATGAACGACCTCCGGCGTGTCTTCGACTTCGCCTTCAACGGCCACAACCGCTACGCCGGCTACTTCAAACCAGACCCACGCGAAATCGAAGGCCCCTTCCGCCTCGGCCGCACCACCATCACCGCCCTCCCCGTCCTCCACGGCAAGGTCGATACCTCCGGCTTCCTCTTCCACCCAGACCACGGACCCCGCATCGCCTACATCCCCGACTGCAAGGAAATCCCCGATCCCACCATGCAGCTCATGCAAGGCTGCGACGTCCTCATCATCGACTGCCTCCGCCTCACCCCGCACCCCACCCACTTCAACGCCTCCGAAGCCATGGCCGCCGCCGCCGCCTGCCACGCCTCCAAAGTCTGGTTCACCCACCTCAGCCACGAACTCTCCCACGCAGACTTCGAAGCCAGCCTCCCAGACCACATCCGCATCGCCTCCGACGGCCTCGTCCTCGAGTGGTAAATCCCTCCCCATCACTCGCCACCAGACCTCCCATCTCAGTCCCGCGGCACCGAAGGCAGAGCATCGGGCGTTGCCTGCGATTGCAGCGCAGCAATGAGAGCCTCACACTGTTCAGCAGGCAGATTGGGACCGCAAAAGCTGGCCCCTTTTTTGAGGTGCTGAATCGTTTTGCTCAAACATGAAGGAATGACACATGGCGCTACGATCGGTTCAAATTCCCCCAATCCCCGGTCCTTCAAAACTGAAATTTGGATAGAACCAACCACAAAAGCCACTTCAAGACCAACGGCATCAACCGTGCCGTCAAGGCTCCCTGACAGCCCAGGAAGCAACACATAGCCCGCGTTCGTTGCCCAGTCTTCTCGGAAAAGCTCGGCGTACACATCGTAGCGTTCATGAAAACTCGACGCCCTCAATCTCATGAGGGCCTCAGCAATTTCACTCACGGAACAGTTACTCCCGGTGGTCTCTGCATATCGGACATCATACTCGACCTTCATTTCGTGAATATGGCTGGGTCGTGGAAACCAGTGCACTGTTAACCCCTGATGCTGGACCCGCAACCTCACACCCGCTCTCCTCCCCCCGTTCCCCTGCCTATTCCTCTCCCCACCAGCATTCCCCTGCCCCCCATTCCCCTGCCTCCTCCTCTCCCCACCAGCATTCCCCTGCCGCGCCCTCAAAGCCGAACCCATCGGCCGTCTCCTCGGCAACGCCGTCTGGGACAACAACCTCCTCGCCCATGTCTCCCGTCGCCTCTTCGACCGCTTCATCAGCTTCCTCTTCGCCCGCACCGACCCAATTGACAGGCCCCGATTCATCCGCAAAATTCAAGCCGTTCGCAACCCAGCCCTCCGCACCAGCGCCATGACTCTCGCCCAGCAACTCCGCCAAGAAGGCCGCATCGAAGGACGCCTGGAAGGCCGGGAGGATGGCCGCATGGAAGAGCGCCGCCAATCCGTCCTCGAAGCCCTCGATCTCCGCTTCGGCCCCATCCCCGACGGCCTCCGCGACTCCATCGAAGCCATCGCCGATCCCGAAAAACTCCGCGCCCTCCACCGCGCCGCCATCGTCTCCGATTCCCTCGAATCCTTCACCGCATCGCTCTGACCCACCACAAACCGCAGCGGCACACCGCCCAAAGATCTCCTTTCTCATGCCCCCCCTTCTCAGATAGGGGCCTGACTGTGCTCCTCAATCTCCTCCCCGCGCTCCGCAGCAGACAAGGTCGCAGCCGTCAGCTCGTTGGGAACTCGCAACTCGAGGGGAAATTCCCCCCGCAAAGCGATCTGCCGGTAAAGCAGTCGAATCGCCTCCGTAGGCGTCATTCCTAGCGAACGAAGCACGCTTTCCGTCGCCTCTTTCGTCGGCCCATCGATCCGGGCGTGAATGATGGATGAAGTAGCCATGCGCAGACTGCATCACACCCGATACACAAGGCAAGCAATCCTTGCGAGCTCATAGGCCCCTCCCCGCAGAAGTCTCCGCCCTCATCCAATGGGACCAGCTTCCACTCATTCCCGGATCCTTCACGAAATCAACGGGTTCCAGACTTTCTCGAAACCCCAACCCTCGAAGTCTTTCACATTGGCAGTGGCAAACTGCGTCACTCCCACCTGTCGCAGTGTCAACGCCAACCGTGCATCGAAAACCCTACGACGCCCAAAGTCTCGGCCACCGGCCAGCTTCCACACTTCATCCATCACGTTGGCATTCTCTACACGCAGTACATTCGGGACATCCCAATATGCCGTGACCAGATCACGCGCGGCTCTGGCAGTTAGAGCCTTCGCCATCACTGCAGGGTTCCTCAGCAGTACATACAACTCCACAAGCACATAATCCGTGATGGCGACCCTCACCGTTGGAATGCCCAGATTCTGCCGCAGAAAGCTCACCGAGCCCTCATGCCACACGGAATCCGGATTGAGAGAATAAAGCAACAAATTGCTATCCATGCTGATCATGACAGATTCCCCCGGAGTTCGTCCATCTCTGCAATCGCTTTGAGATCAAGCTGATCGAAATCCGGTCGGAAATCTCCCGGCTTCAGCACCGGAAGTACCCATGGCTTGGCCGACTCCCTCACCGGGTATGCCAGCGCCATATACTCGATCCCCCGTCGCACCACCTCAGCCAGCGACCATTCCCTCTGCTCCGCTATGGCTTTCGCCTTGTAATAGAGTTCGTCCGGCAGCTGCACCTGTGTCTTTATCATGATGGCATTTTGCCCTCTGTGGCAATTGTGTCAAGACTCCTCCCTCTCTCCCCACCAGCATTCCCCTGCCTCCCATTCCCCTGCCACACCAGCATTCCCCTGCCTCTTCAGCTGCCCTGAGTGCTTGCTCTCCTGCACTTCGCAGCGCCGCTGTTTCAACTTCAATTTCTCGCGTAAGGTCTCCATCCCTCCTACTGATTCCCTATCCGCCACTCCCCGAGTTCCGACCACCGACCCATCCTCACCTCGAAACATCACCCCATGAAATCAACACGACTCGGCGTCCTCATCGCTGGATGGCTCACTCTCGCAGGCATCCCGCAGGCTCCGGCCGAAGAAAAACTCGTCGAGGGCAAAGACCGCATCGATGTCCCAGCCATCGGCGAGGGCTTGTGCCTCCACAATCTCTTCCAGTCCGGGATGGTCCTTCAGCGAGATAAACCGATCCGGATCTGGGGCTGGGCCGACGCCGGTGAACACGTCACCGTTACCTTCGGCGACAAAACTCAGTCATGCACCGCAGCCCCCGACCGCTCATGGCAAATCGAACTCCCCGCCCTGCCTGCCAGCTCCGATCCGCAATCGCTGACCATCAAAGGCAGCACCACCACCCTCAACCTGGCGGATATTCTCCTCGGCGATGTCTGGTTGCTCGGCGGTCAGAGCAACATGGAGTTTCCCATCCACAAGCTCGATGGCGGCTCACTCGAAATCGCCTCCGCGAATTTCACTGACATCCGCTTCTTCACCGTCCCGCAGTTGAATGGCCCGGACGAAAAGAATGCCTTTCCCCGCCTCTATCAGTGGCACGACTTCTTCTCGGAGCACTTTCGGCAGGGATACTGGGATGTCTGCTCCCCGGAAACCGTCAGGGAAATGTCAGGCATCGGCTACATCTTCGCCCGACGCCTGCACATGGCCACCAAGGTTCCCATCGGCATCATCGACGCCTCACGCGGCGGCACTTGCCTCGAAACATGGCTGCCCCTGAACCTCCTCAAATCCATCGACACACCCGAGGTCCATGCCCACCTGTCCGACTGGGACAAAAAGGTCGCGGAGTTCGATCCCCAGAAAGATCTGGCAGACAGGCTCAAGGGCCACCACGACTGGGTCGCCCGCATGAAGGCATCCGGCCGGGAAAACGAGATTCCCGCCGACCGCAAACCTCCCTCCGATCTGCGACAAGGCCCCGCGATGGACATGAACCGCCCGGGCAACTGCTACGCCAGCATGATGGCCCCCATCGTCGGCCTCCACATCAAGGGCGCTCTCTGGCATCAGGGCTACAACAACGCCCTCGTTCCCAATGGCCACGTCATGTACTATCAGGTCTTTCCCAGAATGATCGAGGCATGGCGCGCGGCGTTCCATGACCCCAAAATGCCCTTTGGCATCATCTCTCAGGAAACCGAAGGCGTTCCGCAGGACCTCAGCAACTTCCTCGAGTCATTCACCGACGAAGGCACTTACATTCGCGAAGTCCATTACAAGACGTTCCTCGACTACCAGAAAGCCGGCGACAAAAACATCGGCTATGCCAGCAGTTTCGATCAACGCCGCTCATGGTACCATCCGCAGATCAAAATCCCCGTCGGCGAGCGCATCGCCGCATGGGCCCTCGTCACCCAATACGGAAAACCCGACGATATCCGCTGGCTGCCACCAACCATCAAGGAAACGAAAGTGGACGGTCCCAAGCTCATCCTCAAAATGGCTCGCTTCGAAGTCATCCCCTACAACGACGGCCCCATCGTCGGCTTCGCCATCGCCGGAAAAGACGGCAGATTCCAACCCGCCAAAGCCGAATGGATCAACCCTGACGACGCCGGCGACCGCAGCACCATCGTCCTCACCAGCCC
>CANHUG010000251.1 GCA_947462995.1 Verrucomicrobiales bacterium
GACGCGCATGTGGACTGGGTCGAGGCCGATCATGGGTTCGTCGATGATGATGACTTGAGGGTCGTGGAGGAGAGCGGAGGCGATGGCGAGGCGCTGGCGGGTGCCGTGGCTGAGGTGTTCGATTTGTTCGCGGCCGTAGGGGTGGAGGGCGAACTGATCGAAGAGCTCGCCGGTGAGGCGGCGGGCGCGGTCTGGGGGGACGGAGAAGATTTCTGCGATGAAGCCCATGAATTCGAGGGCGGTGAGTTTGTCGTAGAAGACGGCGACATCGGGGACGAAGCCGAGGGCTTGTTTGGCGGCGCGGGCGTCATTTTGGACGTGGTGGCCGCAGAGCCATGCTTCGCCGGAGGAGGCCTTGAGGAGGCCTGTGAGGAGTTTGATGGTGGTGGTTTTTCCGGCGGCGTTGGCGCCGAGGAAGGCGAAGAATTCGCCTTGGGGGATTTCGAGGGAGAGGTGGTCGAGAGCGCAGAGGCTGCCGTAGTGCATGGTGAGATCGCGCGTGCGGATCATGGGGGTGGAGGCGAGGGTGCGGTTGGGGGTGGAGGGGCGGTGTCAGGTGGGCGGAAAGAGTCGCTGAGGAGATTGAAGCTGGAGGGCGTTTCGATGCGGAGGATTTCGCCGGTGGAGGCGATGTAGAGACGGAAGGCACGATTGGAGCCGGCGTCGCTGCGAGCGAGGATGAAGCCGTCGGTGGAGGAGTTGGCGACGGTGATGCGGCCGGCGCGGGCGGAGAGGGTGGCGGTGGCGGTGGGCGCGCTGGTTGGTGGTTTGGAGAGGGTGGCGAGCTGGTCGGGATTGATGCCGAGGGTGGAGGAGAGCCAGAGGAGGAGGGATTTGGTGGCGGCGTCGGGTTCTGCGCCGGAGTTTGAGGTGAAGGCGATGGTGGTGCCTCGGGTGAGGGTGATGGCGGGCCATGCGGCGCCCTTGGGTTGGTCGATTCTGAGGTCGATGGGGGGATCGGCCTTGGGGAGACGGAGGTTGAGGTCGAAGGAAGTGATGTCGCCGGAGACGGAGAGGTCGAAGCGGCTATTGAGGGCGAGTTGGCCGAAGGAGGCGAAGGGGCCGCGGAGTTGGAGGGTTCCGTTGAGGGCGACGCGGACGCTTTCGAGGCGGCGGGAGGGGACGGGAGGGCCGCTGAGCGGGGTGATGCGGCATTGGCCGGTGATGGTATCGCCTTCGTAGATGTCCATGTCGGTGCCTTCACTGCGGGAGGCGAAGAGTTCGCAGATGGCCTGAGGGGAAGCGCTGGCGAGCTGGGAGTTTTCGGGGAAGAGGATACTGCGGACGAGCAGCGTGGTCATGAGGCCACAGAACCCGAAGATGAGGGCGGTGGAGCAAAGGAAGGCGGGAGAGTGGCCGCGGAGCATGCTGGGAGCGGTGCGAGGGGTTAGGGGTGATCGGTGGAGGTTAGAGAAGCAGGTCGGGGTGGATGTTCACAAAAAAGCAGGGCGGCGGAAGAATCCGCCGCCCTGTTGAAGTCAGGCGCGTTGAGCTACTCTCGATCAGAGAGCGCGGAAGGCGTTGGTACCGAGGTACGGGGCGGTGCTAATGCGACCGCCGTAGACCTTGATTTTGATGGTGGCTTCGACTTTAGGACCGTCGCCTTGGTTGATCGTGGTGGTGGTGATGGAACCGTTGGTGGGCGGGTCGACTGGGAGCGCTGGAGGCGTTGGGGTGTCGAAGTCGCCGGTGGCGGAGGAGACGGTGATGGTGGTGGAGCTGTTGCCTTCGCCGAGGAAGGAAGCTTCGCCTTTACCCGAGAAGCGTGGGACCGGCTTGGTCTTGGTGAGTTTGCCGGACCATGTGGCGTTGACGACGGCGCGCTTGGCGGCGTTGTTGGAGCCGTCGAAGACACCACCGAAGAGGGGGTTGCCGATGCCGTAGCGGACGCCGTTATTGACACCCCACGTGGTACCGGTGGCGGAGCGCCAGAGGGATTGTGGATTGTTGTCGGCACCTGCGGTGGCGGCGTTGATCATGCCGTCGCATTTTTTGGAGGCGAAGTCGACGAAGCCGTAGGATTCGCCGTAGTAGGTGGTGCCGCGGAAGTAGACGACGGAGTCACCGAATTCCGAATTGAAGGCGGAAGCGGTGTTCTGGGAGAAGCGGGACATGCCGGAGGTGCGCTTACCGCGGATGGTGTACTGGAAGATCCCGCCGGTGATGCCGTCAGTGGTGTTGTCACTGTACGGGCCGCCGACCCACGCGAAGGCGGTGGATTGGGAGAACATGGCGGCGAGAGCGAAGCAGGCGCTGAATTTTTTCATGGCTATAGGTAGAATGTGGCGATTAGAGAGTGAGCGGGCAAGAAGAAAATCAGGATCTCGGAAGTTTTTCGCGAGGTTGGTGGGGTCAGAGGGGAGCGAGGTCGAGGAAGAAGCGGCGGTAGAGGAGGAAGGCGGTGGTGGCGAGGGTGCCGACCATGAGGAGCCATGTGATGATGCGGCCGGTCCAGCGGGCGCGTGGGTTGAGGCGTTCGGTGGGGTTGACGACGGGGGTGGCGACGGTGCAGAGGAAGACGAGGAGGAGGGGTACGATGATTGGGGCGCCGCCGAGGAGGAGGATGGCTGGGGCGAGGAAGACGCCGAGGAGGCCGAGGAAGAGGAAGAGGAGACAGCCCTTGTCTGCTTTGTCGTGTGGGGCGGCGGAGGGGTCAGAGGGAGGCGGTTGGTCCATGGTGGGAGGGGGTGGGGGATGGACCGGGGCGTGAGGGTGTGGGGGTCAGAACGTCTGGATGACGAGACCGGAGCGGAGTTTTGGTTCGAACCATGTGCTTTTGGGCGGCATGATCTGGCCGGCGTCGGCGATGTCCATGAGTTGGTCGACGGTGACTGGGAAGAGGGAGAAGGCGAGGGCTGAGGAGCCGTCGTTGACGCGGCGTTCGAGTTCGTCGGTGCCGCGGATGCCGCCGACGAATTCGATGCGATCGTCGGTGCGTGGGTCATGGATGGCGAGGATGGGAGAGAGGACCCGGTCCTGGAGGACGGAGACGTCGAGACGGGAGACGGGGTCGGAGATGGAGGACGTGTCCCAGTGGAGGGAGTACCAGAGGTTGTTGAGGTAGAGCCGTGCTTCGGTTGGGGCGGCTGGGGACTTGTCGGAGGCAGGGGTGACGGAGAAGCCTGCGGCGGAGAGGCGGGCGAGGAATTCGTCAGGGGAGAGCCCGTTGAGGTCTTTGACGAGCCTGTTGTAGGGGAGGATGCGGAGCTGGTTGGCGGGGAAGAGGACGCCGAGGAACCAGTTATAGTCTTCCGAGCCGTTGTGGTTAGGGTTGGCGGCGCGGCGTTCCGAGCCGACGCGCCATGCGGAGGCGCTGCGGTGGTGGCCGTCGGCGACGTAGGCGAGGGGGACGTTAGCGAAGGCGTCGACGAGGTCGGCGGTGGAGGAGAGTTTCCAGACTCTGTGGGCGATGCCGTCCGGGGCGGTGAAGTCGAAGAGTGGAGTTTCGGAGCTGAGGACGCGGGAGACTTCGGCGTCGATGGCGGGTTGCTCGCGGTAGGTGAGGAAGATGGGGCCGGTGTGAGCGGAGAGGGCGTCGACGAGGCGGGTGCGGTCGTCTTCTTTGACCTTCCTGGTTTTCTCGTGTTTGCGGATGATGTCGTTGCCGTAGTCGTCGATGTGGCAGGCGGCGATGATGCCGGTCTGGACGTGGGGGCCCATCTGCTGCTGGTAGAGATAGAGAACGGGGCCGGGTTCGCGCTGGAGGATGCCGTTGGCGATGAGCTTCTGGAGATTGGCGGCGGCGGTCTGGTAGACGATGTCGCTGTAGGGGTCGGTGTCTGGCGGGAGGTCGATTTCGGCGCGGTCGACGTGGAGGAGGTCGTAGGGCCTGTGGGCGGCGAGGGCGCGTGCTTCTTCGGTATCGACGACGTCGTAGGGGACGGCGGCGACGTCGGCGGCGAGATCTGGACGCGGGGTGAGGCCGCGGAAGGCTTGGATGCGCATGGTGTGGGGGTGGGCGAGGTGACGACGGAGCGCCGAGGGCCCGGGGGGCTGGATCGTGAGGCGAGTGGGTGGGAGGGCCGCGAGAGGGCGGGGTTTACTTGCCGAGGGCGGAGGCCACGAGTTTTTTGACGTCTTCCTGGAGGGCGGTGACGGCTTTTTCGGGGCCTGTGACCTTGATGAAGACATTGCCGTCGGCGTGTTCGATGATGGCGCCGATCATGGCGGAGCCGGGGACGGGCGTCTTTTTCGGGCTCATGGCTGGGCCGCTGAGGAACGTGCCTTTGAGGAGGACGTAGTGGACCTTGTGGGTGCCGACGGTGGAGTCTTCGCGTTTGGGTTCGACGGCTTTGCCGTCGTCGCCGGGGAGGAATTGGGATTGCCAGCGTTTCATGTTGGCTTCGATGTCGCCGCCCTGGCCGGTGCCGAAGCAATAGAAATCGGCTTCGACGCCTTGGGCGCCGTCTTTACCGGGGAGGGTGAGACCGCCGGCGCTCATGGGGCGTGGTTCCGCTTTGGCGGTCCATGGGGCGGCTGCCTTGAAGGTGAGACTGCCGGCTTTGATTTCGGCTGGTTTGTCTTCCGCAGAGAGCGGGGAGAGGGCGAGGGAGAAGGCGAGAGCGGAGAGGAAAATGGATTTCATGGGAGAGAGAGGGGGGAAGAGGATTGGTGGAGGGAGGAGTCAGGAATATTTGACGTTGCGACCGGGTTCCATTTCGTAGTCGAGGAGGACTTCTGCGGCGGTGTGGGGGCGGATGACTTCCTCGATGAATTTGTAGTAGACCGGGTCGTCGCGGAACATTTCCTGTTTCGCGAGGTTTTCGAAGTCGATGGCGACGAAGAAGGGGAATTCGCAGCGAGGGTCGATGCGTTTACCGGAGCGGACGGCGAGGGCTTCCGGGATTTTGAGGAGGAGGGATTTGGTTCTGCGGACCATTTCCTCGAGGGTTTCCTGGGAAACGTCCGGGAGGAGTTTGTAGAGAGCGACGTGATGGACCATGCCGGTGGGTGAGGGGCGTGGTCAGTCGTTCCACTTGAGGGCACCCTTACGGAGCGCGTAGAGGTAGGCGACGAGGAGGATGGTAGCGAAGCTGGCCATGCTCCAGAAGACGGCGGAGTTGACGGCGACGAGGTCGCGGAAGACGAGGGCCCATGGGTACATGAAGACGACCTCGATATCGAAGAGGACGAAGAGCATGGCGACCATGTAGAACTTGACGCTGAAGCGGGGTTGGGCGTCTCCGATGGGGAGCATGCCGCATTCGTAGGCGGAGTCCTTGGTGTCGTTGGCGGTCCCGGATTTGCCGAGGAGGACACTGGCGAGGAGCGTCACGACGGCGAAGCCGCTGGCGATGACGATCTGCATGAGAACTGGCAGGTAATCCTTGAGCATGGGATCAGGGAGATGCACGGGATTGCGCCGTGGGCAAGAGGATCCTCGGCGCTGGGGGAATCAGGGGAGGACGACGGGCGGGGCGGAGTGGGCTGGAGGAGTCGTCGGGGAAGTGGCGGGAAGGGTATTTGCGGAAGGGGTTGGGCAGGCGAGGGCAGGTCCGGAGAGGGCGCAAAGGCCACCGGCGCAGGACGGGCGTTGGGAGCGGGTGCCGACGGTGCTGAGGAGGAGGGCTGCGCCGAGGACCGGGATGAGGGCCTTCGGGGTTGGGCGTTGTGGTTCTTCCATGGGGCAGTATCGGCGCGGGAAGGAGTGGCTGCAAGGGCAGTGGAGTGCGGGGCAGGGGGCGTGGTTTTCCATTTGCCATCGTGTGGGCGGGCGGCATGGGTTCGGCCCACTTTTTTTCCCAGCCCCCACGAACATGTCACAGCCCGTCAAGGAATCGCCGCTCATGGAGAAGA
>CANHUG010000252.1 GCA_947462995.1 Verrucomicrobiales bacterium
CGGGCTCCCGCCAGAACCAGCCGAAGTCGACGCCTTCATCAACAACCCCGCGCCAGACGCCGCCGATCTCCTCACCAACCAGATCATCGCCTCTCCCCACTACGGCGAACGCATGGCCCTCCCATGGCTCGACGCCGCCCGCTACGCCGACAGCAACGGCTTCCAGCAGGACGGTGATACCCACCAGTACATCTGGCGCGACTGGGTCGTCCGCGCCCTCAACAGCGACATGCCCTTCGACCGCTTCTCCATCGAACAACTCGCCGGCGATCTCCTCCCCAATCCCTCCGAAGACCAGCTCATCGCCACCGCCTTCAACCGCAACCACCTCCTCAACGGCGAAGGCGGCGCCATCGCCGAAGAACAACGCAACGTCATCCTCTTCGACCGCGTCGACACCACCGCCACCACATGGCTCGGCCTCACCGTCGCCTGCTCCCAATGCCACGACCACAAATACGACCCTATCACCATGCGCGACTACTACTCCATGTTCGCGCTCTTCAACAACGTCCCCGAATCCGGCGTCCCCCCAGGCGGCGGCCAGTACCGCATCGCCGACCCCTCCATCCCCGTCGGCTCCGACTCTGACAAAGCAAGGCTCAAATCCCTCGACGCCGCACTCATCGCCGCACGCAAATCCGAACAGGAAACCAACCAGTCCCCCGCCACCAAAGCCGCCTTCGAATCCACCGAAGCCGCCCTCACCGCCAACGCCCCCGTCGACTGGACCATCCTCAAACCCGCCACCCTTGCCGCCACCGGCGGCGTCAAGCTCTCCATCCTCGACGACTCCTCCATCTACGCCGAAGGCCCCAACCCGGACAACACCACCTACACCCTCACACTTCCCGCAGGCACCACTTCCCTCACCGGTCTTCGCCTCGAAACCATCCCCGACCGCCGTCTCCCCTCCAAAGGCGCCGGCCGCAGCGACAGCGGCAACGCCGTCCTCACCAGACTCATCCTCAAGTCAGGCAACACCACCATCCCCTTCAGCACCGCCACCGCCACCTACTCCCAGCAGGGCTTCTCCCCGGAAGGCATCATCGACGACAACCCGGCCACCTCATGGGCCTTCTACCCGGAAACCTCCAAACCCTACTCCGTCACGCTCCAATGCGCCGAACCCATCACGCTCCCCGCTGAAGCCTCCCTCGAAGTCACTCTCGAATTCCATTCTCCTAACAAGCAACACGCCCTCGGCCGCTTCCGTCTCTCCTCCACCGCCTCTCCGCAACCAGCCTCCCGCACCGCCCTCCCCGACGACATCGCCGCCCTCATCCGCAATCCCAATCGCTCCAAAGAAGAAGCCGCCAAACTCCGCGACTACGTCTCCCGCAATCTCGCCCCCGCTGCCCTCACCAACGCCCGCAGCAAAACCAAGGCCGCCGAAAAAGCCCTCAACGACCTCCGCCAGAATCTCCCCCGCGTCATGGTCATGAGCGATAAACAACCCCGCCAGACCAAAATCCTCGACCGCGGCAGCTACCTCACTCCCACCGACCCCGTCACCGCTAACACTCCCGGCTTCCTCCCGCCCCTCGCCCCCGACGCCCCGCGCAACCGTCTCGGCTTCGCCCAGTGGCTCTTCCAGCCGGATCACCCACTGACAGCCCGCGTCCAGGTCAACCGGCTCTGGCAATTCTTCTTCGGCACCGGCCTCGTCAAAACCTCCGAAGACCTCGGCGTCCAAAGCGAAATGCCCGTCCACCAAGACCTTCTCGACTGGCTCGCCGTCGAATTCCGCGACTCCGGCTGGAGCCTCAAACACATGGTCCGCCTCATCGTCACCAGCAGCACCTACCGCCAGTCCAGCCGCATGCGCCCCGACCTCCTCGCCCGCGACCCCGAAAACCGTCTCATGGCCCGCGCCTCCAGAATCCGCATGCCCAGTCTCATCCTCCGCGACCACGCCCTCGCCGCCGCCTCCCTCCTCAACCGCCAGATCGGCGGCAAACCAGTCTATCCCTATCAACCCCCAGACGTCTGGGAAACCCTCGCCATCACCAAAGAACGCGACTTCACCTACCCCGCCAGCTCCGGGCCCGACCTCTACCGCCGCAGTCTCTACACGTTCTGGAGACGCACCGTCGGCCCAGTCAACATGTTCGACGTCTCCGCACGCCAGGCCTGCAAGGTCCGACCCTCCGTCACCTCCACCCCCCTCCACGCCCTCACCACTCTCAACGACCCCACATGGTCCGAAGCCGCACGCGTCCTCGCCGAACTCGCCCTCAAATCCTCGCCCGACGCCGCCGCACGCATCCACTTCGCCTTCCGCCGCATCCTCGCTCGCCCCCCATCCCCTAACGACACCGCCATCCTCTCCCGCGCGTGGCATAAACAACTCGCCCTCTACAACCAGAACCCCGCCGCCGCCGAATCCCTCCTCAAAATCGGCGCCGCCCCACGCGACACCTCCCTCCCCACCACCGAACACGCCGCCATGACCGCCGTCTGCCTCGCCCTCCTCAATCTCGACGAAGCCCTCACCCGCGAATAATCCCCCCACCCGCCCGCCTCATCTCTCCCACCTCATCCCGCAGGGATGATAGCCTGTAGCCGGCGGTTGAGCTCGGCACGCGCGACACCACCGGATTGCCGCCCCCATCCCAAAAACCATTCCCCCATCGCCCCACCGCGCCCGCGACACCACCGGATTGCCGCCCGCAATCCACCCCAAAACCCCAGCCCACCAGTCCCATCCCATCCGTCCATCCCGTCCACCTTCGACATCTCCCCGCACGGCTCGCTCCCCTCTCCCACCTCATCCCGCAGGGATGAAAGCCTGTAGCCGGCGGTTGAGCTCGGCACGAGCGACACCGCCGGAAACCACACCAAATGGAATCGCACCCCGGCCAGGGGTGCCGGCCTGTAACCGGTGGTTGAGCAACGCGACACCACCGGATTGCCGCCCCCAACCCACAACCGATTCCCCCCATCGCCCTTCATCGTTCGCGACACCACCGGATCAACGCCCCCCCATCGCCCCGCCGCTCCCGCGCCACCACCGGGCTGCGGCGTCATCCCGTACCCTACCGCTCATTTAGCTTCCGTTTTCTAGGCATTAGCTTCAATGAATCATCACGCCTCAGCGCCTCCCCCAGTTCGGGGCTGCTCGCATAATAATCCCCCTCCCATTGGTTGTTGCCGTCATCGACGAGCAGCTTGAATTCCGAATGATCGTTCGCAGATACTAACCTTAATGTCTCGCCTTTATCCAGAAATACATCTCCGTACTCATATATTGACTGCGCATACCCTTCTCCGTAGTTCGTGTAATCCAGCAGCAACTCTATCTCATCCTTCCGGACTCCATCTTCCTTTTGCTCCATGAGCGCTTGCCGCAGCTTCTGATGAACAAATGGCGGGATCCTCGACTCAAACTCTGCCTGACCCGAGAAAGTCAGCCCGAATGCCGACTGCACAACCGGCGCCGGTTTCACGGGCTTCGGATCACCACAGGACTGCAGCACCAGCACAAAGACACAAATCAGTTTTTTAATCATACCCATGAAATTCATTACGTCCGTTGCCTCGATTTGTAATCACGCAGTCTAACGCACATGAGCTTTCGCCGCCTTTTTTTTCTGTTCAGGTGTCAGAATACCTAAATGATCATAATTCATCTGAAAGTCCTCCGCTGTAAGGGTTTTTCTGGAAACTATTGGCTTAAAGTCTGGTGGTGCTTCATTTTCCAGTTCCAAAACATCTTTATGTTCGTAGTTCATGCAGTAAAACGGGGCCTTGAAATACCAATCCGTTATTCGAATTACCTTTTTGGAAGGATCCACGACCCCGACTACAAACAATCTCGATGTTGGCCCAAGGGTAGTCGCAGCCCGCAATCGCCAACTTAGCCCATAAAGAGCCGCCACTACCGGCTTGGCATTCTCGGTTGCAGCAATAACTTCAATATCTTGCAACTTGCCCTCGAAAAGAATCTTCGGCGACGTCGAAGTCCCATCACCAAACAGAAAGGGAAATTCCACGGCATCCTCGGCTAGCGTTATTCCCATCATGCACATCAAGATGACTAATACTTTCATAAGCTACTTTGGACTATTGTTTGGTGAACCATCGCGCTCAGGGTTTTCCCACCCGTTACCCCGCGCCGCTCCCTATTCGAAAACCGACTGTCACAGCAGCCGCACCCCTGTCCCCATCCCGTAGCTGCGAGCCGCAGCGGAACACCTGAAGATCCGCCCAACGACCGCTCGCTGGAAGTCCAAACGCCGAATTCACGACCGCTTGGTTCACACCCCATGCCCGCACTTCGCGTCCGTCCGCATCGTACTCGCGACTCGCCCCCGGATCCCCCGTCACCCAACCACTCGTTCCCGCCCCTCACGTCCGCACACCACACGCACAACCTATCCCGGCTGCGGAATGCGCCATCGTTATTGAGCTTCGCGATCATGCCGAACATCGGAACTCCCGGAACCTATCATTTTCCATCCCCACTGTCAATCCGCCTGTCAACTTCTCCTCACCTGGCCGCCCGAGGCCGGACGCTCCGTCCACCAATTCGCATCCGCCGCCCATCCCTGCCCTGGCCCATGAACCCGCCAGGCGGCTTTCCCCATCCCGCAGCCATCCAAGCGGAGATTCCACGCGTCACACCGGCACAGTAAGCCCTTCCGCCTCGGCGAGCCTCTTCTGATTCGCATCAAAGGTAAGGAAATTCGTCGCTCCCAACTCGATAGCGGTCGCCACATGAAGGATATTCATGGAACGATGGCCGCAGGCATCCGTGTGCCATTCGCTGAGGCGTTCGGCAGCAAGGTGAACCTGATGCCACGGGGCCGGTACGGTAATCACGTCTCCGCTGACCAAATCCGCCTTGAGATCGGCAAGCATCTTTGCGCCCTCCTCACGCGAATAGCCCTTGGACGGGTCGTGCCGGTGAAGCCTGATCTGGAACCGGACTGCCTGTCGGAACTCGTAAAGCAGCAGGCTCGTGACCTCCAGTGGATCCGGCATGGCCGCAAAATACCCTGCCGCATCAGGCGAGTTTGCCTGAAGCCGATACAGCGCGCAGAGAAATGACGTGTCGGGGTAAGCCTTCATCAACCCAAGTCCTCAGCCCAAGTCCTCAGCCAATTCATCGGCCCGCATCGCCGCCACTTGCTCCAATGTGAAGACCCTATCACCCCATGTCTCCCTTAGTCGGGCCATGATGTCCACTTTGGCACGTCGCGGCCGATCATCCCCAGCTCCACCCGCCGGCACAAGCCGGGCAATGATCTTGCCCCGCTTGCTGATGTTCACAGATTCCCCTTCATTGACCCACGCCTCAATGCGTGGGAATTCGTTCCGGAGCTCTCTGACCGTGGCTGTCTTCATGTGATACATAATATGTCTCACACCCAATTCGTCAACAGTCGCTCGCCGATTCGCCAATCAAGGAGACATCATCGGGCCAGAACTGGGCCCCGTCCTCTTCAAGAGCCCTGTCCAATTGTCCTCCATAGCGGCCTCTCTGCAGCACCGGAATCATCTGCGTCCATCCGCGAAATCTGCGGTTCCCCCGAACACAACCCCATCCCCCGCGTCCTCTTCAAGAGCCCTGTCCCGAATGGCGCTAAGATAAGGCGGGTCTTCGGGTGAAATCCCGGTTCGGCCCCGGATCAAATCCAGCGATCACCCGGCTTATCTTAGCGCCATTCAGCCCTGTCCCATTGTCCTCCAAGCGGCCTCTCTGCAGCACCGGAATCATCTGCGTCCATCCGCGAAATCTGCGGTTCCCCCGAACACAACCCCATCTCCCGGACACAG
>CANHUG010000253.1 GCA_947462995.1 Verrucomicrobiales bacterium
CAGCTTCCTCCCTGACAAAAATCTCGGCCAGGCAGGTGTCCCCAAACGCTCCGCCTTCGTCGTCGATAAATCCGGCGTCATCCAATACGCCGAGGTCCTCGAAAACCCAGGCGACCTCCCCGACTTCGCCGCCATCAAGGCCGTCCTCGCTTCCCTCTCCTGACCCTTCCGCGGATCCCCTCCGCAACTGCGGGCGGTACCACCGGTTTCCCCGGCGGTCCCGCCCGCTTCCCTTTTCTACCCTCTCCACCATGAGCCTCCGCCGCCTCGCCATCCTCGCCGCCGCCGCCTCCCTCGCTGCCCCGGCCTGCACCGGCTTCCCCCGCGGCTGGCACGCCGCCCGCCAAGCCCACCCCGCCGACCCAGCCACCGGCGCATGGCGCGGCACATGGCTCAGCGCCTCCAACGGCCACCACGGCGGTCTCCGCGCCGTCGTCTCCACCATCCCTAACCAGCCCGGTATGCTCCGCTTCCGCTACCGCGCCTCATGGAAACACGTCCTCTGCGCAGGCTTCTCCGTCGATTGCCTCGCTTCCCTCCAGCCCGACGGCTCCATCTCCCTCTCCGGCACCAAAGACCTCGGCCCGCTCTTCGGCGGCACGTTCTCCCACTCCGCCTCCATCCATAACAACTCCCTCGAAGCCACCTACCACGCCTCCATGGACCACGGCACCATGGTCCTCCAGCGCCTCAATCGCTAACCATCCCCTCACCCCGCCCCACCCCACCCCGCCCGGCACCAATCCTGACGCACCGCCCTCTCCGCTCCGCGTCCCTTCCTCCTCACCGCCACCCGCTCCTCTCCCATGTCCATCGCCCGTCACGCCCTGCGCCGCCCATGGACCGTCGTCGTCGCCGTCATCGCCATCGCCATCGCCGCATGGTTCGCCCTCCAGCGCATGGCCAGAGATGTCTTCCCTCCCCTCGGCATCCCCACCATCTACGTCGCCCAACCCTACGGAGGCATGGACCCCGCTCAGATGGAGGGCTTCCTAACCTACTACTACGAATACCACTTCCTCTACATCACCGGCATCGAACACGTCGAAAGCAAAACCATCCAGGGAGCCAGCATCATGAAGCTCCAGTTCCACAAAGGCACTGACATGGCCTCCGCCATGGCTGAAACCATCGCCTATGTGAACCGCGCCCGCGCCTTCATGCCCCCAGGCACCCCCGGCCCCTTCGTCACACGCTTCGACGCAGGCAGTGTCCCCGTCGGCAATCTCGTCTTCTCCACAAACAACCCCTCCCGCACCGTCGGCCAGATGCAGGACGCCGCCCTCAACCTCGTCCGCCCTCTCTTCGCAACCCTCCCCGGCGTCTCCGCACCTCCTCCCTTCGGCGGCAGCGCCCGCACCATCCTCGTCAATGTCCGCCCGGACCGCCTCCAGGCCACCGGTCTCTCCCCAGACGATGTCGTCACCGCCATCGCCTCCGCCAACACCATCAGCCCCAGCGGCAACCTCACCCTCAAAGACTCCTTCCCCATCGTCCCCACCAACTCCGTCGTCAGAAACATCCAGGACCTCGCCGCCGTCCCCCTCAAATCCTCCCAGCAAGGCACCGTCTTCGTCAAAGACATCGCCGATATCACCGACGGCAGCGATCTCGTCACTAGCTTCGCTCTCGTCAACGGACGCCGCACCGTCTACATGCCAGTCACCAAACGCAGCGACGCCTCCACCCTCACCGTCGTCGAACTCGTTAAACAGAATCTCCCGAAATTCAAAGCCGCCTGCCCGGAAGACATCAGCGTCTCCTTCGAGTTCGACCAGAGTCCATGGATCATCCGCGCCATCCGCGATCTCTCTAACGAAGGCATCCTCGGAGCCCTCCTCACCGGCTCCATGGTCCTCCTCTTCCTCCGCGATCTCCGCAGCGCCCTCATCGTCATCCTCAACATCCCCATCGCCATCGCCGCCGCTCTCCTCTCCCTCTGGATCTCAGGAGAATCCGTCAACCTCATGACTCTCGGCGGCCTCGCCCTCGCCATCGGGATCCTCGTCGACGAATCCACCGTCACCATGGAAAACATCCATGCCCACCTCCTCCGCTCGCCACCCGGCACCTCCTCTCACCCGCGCCACTCCCTCGCCTCCGCCGTCCTCAAAGCCACCGACGAAACCGCTGCCCCGCGGCTCCTCGCCATGCTCTGCATCCTCGCCGTCTTCATCCCTTCCTTCTTCATGCAGGGAACCGCCAGAGCCCTCTTCACCCCCCTCGCTCTCGCCGTCGGCTTCAGCATGCTCGCCTCCTATCTGCTCTCCAGCACCCTCGTCCCCATCCTCGCCGTCTGGTGGATGCGCATCCGCCCCTCCCACTCCCTCCCGGCCACCACCTCCCTCTCTCGCCCCACACCCATCCTCTCCGCCTACTCCGCCCTCCTCAAACCAATCATCCGCTTCCGCTCCCTCCTCATCCCAGCCTGCCTCGCCTCCGCTTCCCTCACCCTCCTCGCCCTCTACCCGAAACTCGGCCGCGAAATCTTCCCGGAAGTCGACGCCGGTCAAATCCAACTCCGCCTCCGCGCCCCCGCTGGCACTAAACTCGAATCCACCGAACAAATCGCTCAACGCGTCCTCGAAATCATCGCCTCCCAGACAGGCCCCGAAAACATCAGCATCACCATGGGCCTCGTCGGCGTCCACGCCCCTAACTACCCAGTCAATCTCATCCACCAGTGGAACAGCGGCCCGGACGAAGCCGTCCTCCAGGTCCAACTCAAGGAAACCGCCGGCATCCCCATCGCCCAGCTCAGAGAATCCCTCCGCGCCCGCCTCGCCTCCGAACTCCCAGGCATCAACTTCTCCTTCGAACCAGCCGACATCGTCTCCAGAGTCATGTCCCTCGGCTCCCCAACCCCTGTCGAAATCGCCATCAGCGGCAAGGACTTCTCCGCCACCCGCGCCTTCGCAGAATCCGTCCGCCAGTCGCTCGCCACCATCCCCTCCCTCAGAGATATCCAGTTCGGCCAGTCGCTCGAATACCCAAGTCTCGACGTCAATGTCGACAGGCAACGCGCAGGCCTCCTCGGCGTCACCATGTCAGACACCACACGCAGCCTCACCGCCGCCACCGCCAGCAGCCGCTTCACTCTCCCCAACTACTACGCAGACCCCAAAACCGGCGTCAGTCTCAACCTCCAGGTCCAAATCCCCCAATCCCTCATCAAGGACCCCGAAGACCTCCGCAACCTCCCCATCTCCTCAAGCAACCCATCCTCCACCATCCCCCTCCGCAGCTTCGCCACCATCTCTCAAGGCTCCGTCATCGCCCAGTACGACCGCTATAACATGTCACGCACCGTCTCCGTCACCGCCAATATCCACGGCTCCGACCTCGGCAGCGTCTCCGCAGAAATCAGAAAAACCCTCGCCTCCCTAACTGTCCCTCCAGGCACCAGCCTCGCCATCCGCGGCCAGATTCAGCCTCTCCTCGAACTCGAAGCCGGCCTCCGCTCAGGCCTCATCATCGCCATCTCCGCCATCTTCCTCCTCCTCGTCGCCAGCTTCCAAAGCGTCCGCCTCGCCCTCGCAGTCATCACCATCCTCCCCGCAGTCATCCTCGGCGTCTGCCTCGCCCTCTGGTGCTCCCACTCCACCCTCAACATCCAGAGCTTCATGGGCGCTATCATGTCCACCGGGGTCGCCGTCGCCAACGCCATCCTCATGGTCACCTTCGCACACCGCGCCCAACTCCACGGCCTGCCCCCGGACGCCGCCGCTCTCGCCGGTGCCTCCTCACGTCTCCGCCCCATCCTCATGACCAGTCTCGCCATGATCGCCGGCATGCTCCCCATGGCCCTCGGCCAAACCCAGTCCAGCCCCCTCGCTATCGCCGTCCTCGGCGGGCTCTCCGCAGGCACGCTTGCCACTCTCCTCCTCCTCCCAGCCTCCTTCGCTCTCCTCTCCAACTCACGTCTCTCCTCCGCCTCCCTCGACCCTCACGACCCGCTCTCCTCCTGCTCACAGCCGCCCACCCCGGCCTCCTGATCCCCACCCACCCCAGCCAGTCCGCCCATGAACGCTTCCACATGGCTCGCCGCCCTCGCTCTCGCCTCCTCCGCTCTCTCCTCACCAGCCGCAGACCCCTCCCCCGTCGCCTCCGCCAAACCTGTCTCCGGTTCCATCTTCCGCTGGATCTCCCTCCCCGCTACCCTCTCCCCAACCCAACAGGTCTCCCTCCACGCCAAGGTCTCAGGCTACCTCAAATCCATCGCCGTCGACCACGGCGACTCCGTCCAGTCAGGCCAGCTCCTCGCCGTCATCGAGGTCCCGGAAATCGAAGCCGACCTCGCCGCCGCCAAAGCAGAACTCGCCGCCGCTAAAGCCGACTCCTCAAGGCTCCTCGCCGCCAGCAAAAAATCCCCGGACCTCATCCTCCCTCAATCCATCGACAACGCCCAGGCTCGCCTCGCCCTCGCCCAGGCTTCCCTCGCACGCTCAGAAACCCTCCTCCGCTTCGCAGAAATCCGCGCCCCCTTCAACGGCATCGTCACCTCACGCACCGCCGACCCAGGCACCCTCGTCACCGCAGCATCCACCAAACTCCTCCACATCGTCGATTCCTCCACCATCCGCCTCCTCATCCCCGTCACCGAACTCGAATCACCTCTCGTCCTCAAAGGCATCCCCGTCACCGCCTCCATCAGCGCTCTCCCAGCCTCTAAACTCCTCACCTCCATCTCCCGCACCTCCCACTCGCTCGACCCAGCCACCCGCACCATGCTCGCAGAAGCAGACCTCCCTAACCCTTCCCTCTCCCTCAGGCCAGGCATGTTCGCCACCGCTCGCATCGCCGTAGAAAAACACGACAACGCCACGCTCGTCCCCGCTGCCGCCGTCGTCACCGAAAAATCCAACGCCTTCGTCTTCAGATTCATCGACGGCAAAGCCGTGAAAACCCCCGTCACCCTGGGCTTCAACGACGGCACCAACGCCGAAATCCCTTCCCTCAAACCAGACGACATCATCCTCCTCCCAGGCTCAAAACTCCTCACCGACGGGCAGCCGGTCTCCCTCGCAAAACCCTAGCCGCCCCCGGACCCGATGCCTCTCCCGCTCGCCCGTCTCTCCTCCCGGCCCACTTCCTCTCTCCGGATCATGGCTCGCTTCCCTAACCTCAAACCTCTCGCCCTCTGCCTCGCCCTCACCGGCCTCTCCTCCGCCGCCCCCACCTTCCTCGACCTCCCCACCACCATGCGGCTCGCCGGTGCACGCAACGACGACATCGCCCTCGCACGCTCCAAACACGCCGAAGCCATCGCCGACTCCCGCACCGCATGGCAGCGCTTCTGGCCATCCCTCAGCCTCGCCGCAGCCTCCAGAGGCCATCAAGGCAGGGTCCAGGACATCGGCGGCGCTGTCTTCGACGCCTCCAAACAACAGTACACTCTCGGCGGCGCTCTCCTCGTCGACTGGTCCCCTGGCGAAATCTACTACTCCGCCCTCGCCGCCAATCAGCACGCCCTCGCAGCCGGCGAACTCGCAGAAGCCACCCGCAAGGACATCCTCCTCAAGGCCATCGACCACTACTACACTCTCCTCGCCGCAGAAGCCTCCCTGGCCGTCGCCTCGGATGACCTCCAGCTCTCCGACAACTACGCCGCTCAACTCAACGCCGCCACCACCACCGGCACCGCCTACCGCGCCGACTTCCTCCGCGCCAGCCTCGCCTCCACTCGCCTCAGACTCGCTCTCGGAAAAGCCTCCGAATCCCGCGACCTCGCCGCCGCCAATCTCGCCGAAACCCTCCGCCTCCCGCC